>CALMBE010000261.1 GCA_937860165.1 uncultured Planctomycetaceae bacterium | reverse complement strand
GCGGAGTACCGCCGTGGCCTTGGCACCCTCCTTTGTGAAAAACTAATTGGCCCTGGGCTTCGCGGCATTTAATCGAGTTATCCTGCGCGAGGCCCAGCTACCTCACCGCCGTGCTAGGTGCCGTGATGCTTATTCCGGAATATCCTCGGCAACGGCGAAGAGGGCCAGCACATCGACGACAAATCCTTCAATTAAAGCGGAATTAGCCTGTTGACCCGGAAGATATTCACCATGCACGACATACTTCTCACCCTGCAGTTGATAGATAGTTACTAGCCGTCGCTCGGGGTCGATGATCCAATACTCGGAGATTTTTGCTTCCACGTAATCGACAAACTTCTGTTCGTAGTCACGTATCCGGTCTTTCGGATCGTCACTGACCACCTCCATCACCAGATCGGCCCCATCCCAGACACGATTGTGGCGGACGTGAAAATGGTCTTTGTGGAGAAACAGTACATCTGGTAGGCGGGTCTTGCCGGGACGAATTCGCACTCTTATCCCATTAAAATAGACCTTACCAAACTTTCGATGGTCCACAAACTGGTACAGGGCCATGAACAAAAATTGGACAAGTGCTTCGTGGATTTCCGTTGGCATCGGCAAGAACTCCAATCGTCCGTCAACAAATTCGATGCGACGGTTCGTTCCATCGGTAAGATCAAGATACTCCGCCTCCGACCACCCACCCTGTTCCGGGTAGAGGGTGGCAAGTTCCCAGGCGTATTCGGGTTCGTGAGTAGGTGCAATTGGTTGCGAGGACATGAATAGGATCGCCAAGCTTGAAAATCAACTGGAGACTAATAGATCGGGGCACACAGAATCCCTCCCTTAATTGTAATCCTGGGGGAAACTTAGGTACAGAGAAATCTTGGGGAACCGGCTATCCGCTGATTAACCCTATTCTGACTGAACCGATCTGCTTGTCGAGCGACATACAAAATTGACTCGATTGCAATTGCATGACCTTCGATCCCCGCGACCTACGTCGTGGGCTGGCGGGGTTCTCCGACCTTCCCGGTCCGCTTCGCCACTTGCTAGAATGACTACATGGATTCCAAGCCGCTCAGCATCGAAGTGATCGACGACCAAATGGCAGAGGTGCTCCGCGCCAAAACCCCGGCTCAAAAGGTGGCGATGACTTGTGATGCCAACCGAACTGCTCGTGAGTTGGCTGCTGCTGGGGCCCGTTACTTACATCCTGATTGGGATGAAGATCGCATTCACGGTGAAGTCCTCAGAAGGGTGTGCGGTGGATCAAAGTGAAGTATTGAAATTTGCGCTCGCTGCACTGGAGCAACTGAAACTTCCTTACGCAGTTGTCGGCTCTTTTGCTAGCAGTGTGTGGGGGGAATCTCGCTTCACCCAGGATATTGACATCGTAATTCACCTGGACGCGACCTCGGCGACCGCCCTGTACCAAGCGTTTCCTCCTGCTGAATTTTATGTGAGCCAGTTGGCAATCGATGAAGCGGTCCGATTGGCCAGACCATTCAACGTCATCCATCCGGGTTCAGGCAATAAGATCGACTTCATGGTGGCTCGCCCCGATGGATGGAGTCAGAAGCAGATTGATCGGCGAGTCAAACTTGAACTCTTGCCAAATGTTTCCGGCTATGTGGCATCTCCGGAAGATGTGATTCTTGGCAAGCTCATCTACTTCCGTGAAGGGGGTTCCGACAAGCATCTCCGCGATATTACGGGAATCTTGAAAGTCAGTGACAGTCTTGTGGACCACTTCTATCTCGACGATCAAG
The DNA here is from genome assembly GCA_937860165.1 of uncultured Planctomycetaceae bacterium. Classification (GTDB taxonomy): domain Bacteria; phylum Planctomycetota; class Planctomycetia; order Pirellulales; family Lacipirellulaceae; genus Bythopirellula. Next base: position 2,625 of record CALMBE010000261.1, on the reverse strand, counting down.
CTTCCATGCTCGGCGTACTCGAAATCCTGCGCAATGTACAGGATTCCTGTAAATGATGCGATTTTTCTATTGCCTCTTGCTAGCGATTTGTTTTGAAAATCAGACTTTGTTTTCCAATGAAGAGCCCACTTGTTGGTCGGGGTTCACGCCAGGCGAATTCCGCAACGAGCAAGTCCGCGAAAGCCGCTTTGCCGAAGATGCCCGAGCGATTGTCATCGCGTCTGCAAAAAGCGAATTCGATGCCACGCGACCCACACTGCTGGTGATCTATGCCACACCCAACGGCAATACTGCCGAGCAGACACTCGGCTGCCAATTGGGCAAAGGTATGGATTGGCACTTCGATATCCAACACGCGGCAGCCCAGTGGCGGCGGTTTCGCTCGCTAGAAAAGAATCGGAATTCCGTCTTGGCGTGCGTTCAGGCAAACACGCTCAGTTGGCCAGCTTGGAAGGCACCCCGTCCGACAGGTCCGGCGGTTGTAAAACAAATAGTCGAGGCCTTGGCAGACAGTCTGCCCGGATCAGATGTCAAGGTGGTACTTAGCAGCCTGTTGAAAAAGTCGATTTCACTCGATTGCTAGCTGCACGATTCCCGAAGATTCTTGCAGCTAGCAACCCCCCGTTTGAGCCTTTTTCAACAGGCTGTTAGGCAGGGCTCAAAAAACAACTTCCCCATTTCAATAAAACCACAGAGCCACGGAGGACACGGAGGAGAGAAGGGTGTAAGTCGTAGGTCGTAAGTGAATTCCAAGGCACTGAATTCCCGCCCCCGCTTCCGCGAGGTGCAGGCTCTGCGTGGGAATGACTGAAATCTTCCCCACCCACTAACCACTAGCCACATACCACATATCTACTCTGTGCCCTCCGTGGCTCCGTGGTAAAATTACTTCCAACTTGCACGAAGAGAAAGATGCCGAAGTTATTTTTGAACTGTTCCTAACCCGTCACCGCCAACAAGATATTATAATGGTCCCCGGCCACGAGCGGCTATCTCCAGGCCAAGATTCTCATTGTCACTTCGGCAGCAAGTTAGGCTTGCTCTTTGTGGTCTCGAATTCATACCATGAGGCTGGGGCAGGCCGCGAGCAGAATGAGCGAAAGTTTGGAAAGTGGCAGGAACTTTCCTCGGGGGGACGTCGCTACTGCTTGGACGTTACGGGACATCACGGATGGCGAGCGCGCTACTTGAAGGAAATGGAATGTTGCACACGACCCGTCACAATGTTGCCGACCGGCTGGGAGATTATCTATCTCATCGGCTTCCCCTGGAAGCCTGGTGGACTGGGCAGAAGTACAGATGATGGAAGGTGATCTTGAGTCAACTGTTGTGCGAGACGCTGTCGCGCGCCTTGGTGTGGCGGATGTTCGCGCCTTCGGGATCACCTGGGACGACTGACAACAACTTCTCGGCAGTCTGGGCTACGCCGCTCATGTGCAAATCGGGGTGGTCTGACCAGCATTGAAGCGATATTGGAGTGCGCACGAATAACCCGACCCAAGCGGCTAACCCGGGGCCGGGTTTCTCAAGATCAATTTCGCGGGCTTTCTTGTTGTTGGCCCAGCGCGTTGATCGCGGGCCAAGATAGGGCTCAAGAAAGAGTTCAGCTTAATACTCGTCTCCACAGTAACAGTCCTACGCTCGCCAGAGCCCCTAATAGCAGCGAAGTTGGCTCAGGGATCGACCATGTGTCGACCACCACCTGAGTGATAGCCATATCTACCGGGACATTCATGATGAGCAGCTCGTTGTCTGGATTCGGAAAGATCCGCCACTGCTCTGTGCGATGAAAAAGACCGTTGAGCGGATCCAACGGGATATCGCTTTCGCTGTCCTCAAATATGCCAGCGATGCCCGTGGGATCATTGGCGACCACGACGTTGATCCCGTCGAAGAGCGGATGTTGTTGGTAAGTGATTTGCACCTGCATGCGCTTGAGGGGCCGATTGTCAATCCAATTGGGGATCTCGAAATGCATCTGTCCGCCGCCGAAGCCGGAAATCCACGACCCGTTGAACACGGGATCCCAAAAAAGGTTGCCTAGCATATTTGCGAGCGGTCCGCCACCGCCGCCGTCACCAACAATGGGTAGCCCTCCATCGGGAGGGGCGGGATTCGTGGGCGTGAGAAAGTCCCACTCTGAGTAGGTCGTAAACGGCAAACCACGCCAGGGGGGAGGAAAGAGATCATCTCCAAGTGCCACATCTGCCGATACAGCCAGCATCACAAACAAACAGGTTGCGAAACTACGTTGCATTAGAGCACTCCTTAAGTAAGAACTAGCCTGCCTTCCACATCACGACTTCACCCACGGCAAAGTTCGGAAGTGATCTATTATTAAAAAGCGCGATCTCAAGGCGATTCCAGAATCCCCGCTAACCCCTCTCTTGTCATTTTCGAGAGGCGCTTGGCCATTTGCAGCACGAGCGAGCCGACGCCGACCCCGCCGCCGGCGTAGACGTTCGGGCCCTGCGTATTCGGGAACCAGAGGGCATACCCCTCGAGCGTGCCGAAGAGCTGGACCTGGTCTCGCTTGAAGAAGGGCACGTCGACGCCGATCGCCGCGTCGCCGCCGGCGCGGTGGCGGATGCCGTCGCCGACGCCCATGAGCGCTCCGCCCACGTC
>CALMBE010000260.1 GCA_937860165.1 uncultured Planctomycetaceae bacterium | reverse complement strand
GCCTTCAGGCGCAATCCCACACCCGCCTCGAAGCAGCGGCATCCCGGTCGGGTGTCCCGTCCGGGATGCCGCGGGCCAAAGAGAACGGTGCGGATTCGCGCCTGAAGGCGCTCCTACCATCAGTAGGGTCGGGAGAGGTAGCGCCCGATCGGCTTGCCCACGATCTGCCCGCCATCGTAGATGCGCTGGCCGCGGAGGAAAAGCAGAACGCGCTGTTCGACAAACGGCTGGCCGAAGAAGAGGTCTGGGTTCGGCAAGGCATCAAGGCCCGCCGCACCCGCAACGAAGGGCGGGTTAGGGCGCTGAAACAATTGCGGGTCCAGCGGGCCGAGCGCCGCTCGGAGACCGGCAAGGTCAAGCTCGAAATCCAATCCGAACAACAAAGCGGCGCCCTGGTGGCCCGCGTCGAGGACATTTCTTTTTCGTTCGGCCCGCGCCGCATTGTCAACGCTTTTTCGACCGAGATCATGCGGGGCGACAAGATCGGCGTGATCGGCCCCAACGGCGTGGGCAAGTCGACCTTGCTGCGATTGCTGCTCGGTGAGCTTGCGCCCCAGTCGGGCTCGGTGCGATTGGGGACCAACCTGCAAGTGGCCTATTTCGACCAACTCCGCGGACAGCTCGACGAAGAAATGACCGTGCAAGACAACGTCGGCGAAGGGTCCGACCAAGTGGTCATCGGGGGCAATAGTCGGCACGTGCTCGGGTATCTGCAAGACTTCTTGTTCGATCCCGACCGGGCACGCACGGCGGTTCGGTTTCTCTCGGGGGGCGAACGCAATCGGGTGTTGCTGGCCAAGCTGTTTGCCAAGCCCGCCAATGTCGTCGTGCTCGACGAACCCACCAACGACCTCGATGCCGAGACGCTCGAAATGCTCGAAGAGCGACTCATCGAATTCGCGGGCACGCTGCTGATTGTGAGCCACGATCGCACGTTTCTCAACAATGTCGTCACGAGCACGATTGTATTCGAGGCCGATGGCCCCCGCGAATATGTCGGAGGCTACGACGATTGGCTGCGGCAACGGCAGTTCACGTCGCGTGAGCCTGAAGAAAAAACCGTCGCCACGGCCACCGCGACGGCAACCAAATCACAAACCAAGGAAAAGCGCACGCTCTCCTTCAAGGAACAGCGTGAATTGGCGGCGCTGCCCGAAAAGATCGAACAGCTCGAAGGCCGCATCGGCCAATTGCACACCGAAATGGCCGACCCCGCGTACTTTAAGCAGCCCGCGGAGATTCTCGCCACGAATCAAAAAGAACTAAAAAAATGCGAAGCGGACCTCGCCACCGCATTCACCCGCTGGGAAGCCCTGGAAGGTTCTTAACCGCAAAGCGAGAGCTAGAACCCTCGCCTCCGTACTCGGGGGAGAGGGCAGGATGAGGTATGGATAGTACGTAGGGAGGGTGAGGTAGAGCCAACGCTGACCTTTGCTAGAACTTCGCACCGCCACAACGCATACCATTCGCCGGAACCTCACCCACCGATTTGTTCTCTTAAGTTCAGGTGGGTAAGCCCCCTCAGTTTGTAGCGATGTGTGGTGGGGATTGGCGTATAGCTGTTGGCTGTGGTGGCCCTGGCTTTCCCACCCTACTACTACGGACTACGGACTACGGTAAAAACGAATTCAATTGAATTTTTCACGCAGAGGCGCGGAGGCGCAAAGACACGACGAATTGAAACTCAAATTCTTTGCGCCTCTGCGCCTTTGCGTGCTAATCCCTCTCCCCCAGGCCCTCGCCGATTGGTTCGATTCTTACCCCCTCGGGGGTCGATACCACGATTCCCACCAGGTAGCCATCGCTTGCCGAGACCACGCAGGCCCCGTGCCAACTGGCGTCGAGCGGCGTTTGGGGTTCGATTTGCCAATGTCCTGCCGACTTGCTCGCCTGCTTCGCATCCAATAGAAAGGTTTGGTTATCGCTGCCGCAAGTGATGATCAGTTTCTCCGGCAAGTGTTCTTGAGAACCGATGTGTTTGATGCGAGCTACTGGCCATGGACTTTCGACCGGCAGTAGCTCGGCAGTGATTGTGCGGCTAGCTAATTTACCCTGCTCGACGGCCCCTTCCTTCGGCAAGGGAATTGTGCTGCCCCAGATTTCCAGTTCTTGGCGTTTTTCCGATGAGTCGACCAACATGTCGGCGGGGCCTAGCAGTTTTCCTGAATCCAGCGGCAACAACCAGCCGCGTTGGGTGGCTCGGTGAAAAAAGGAAAACCGCCCTTCGCCCCGGCAGACCGCCAGCACGGGCGCAGGAAGTTGCATGTCGTCGCCGAGCGCTGCTACGCCGATGGCGAGCTGAGGTTGCCATTCGAGCCATTCTTCGCGCGGGGACTTGGAAAGCTCGAAGCGGTGGCCGGTGGCGACTCGGGGCCCGGGTTCATCGGGGGTTGCCAGGGCGACTCCACCAGCTGCGATCGTCGAAAGTGTCTCGGCATCGAATTCAAATCCTTTGAGCCCAAAGCGTAAGTCGATGCCGCTATTGCTCCAGAACCGTGAGTTCTCGCGGATCAGGGCCCGATACCCGGGACGAATAAATAGCCGCGCGACCACCATGGAAGAATTGCTGGCGAGCCCCACGTCGAGAACCTGGCCAATCTCGATGCCGCGATAACTCACCGGTGAGCCGCGTTCCAAGCCATAGCGAGCCGCCGACTCGAGCATGATTTCCAAACCGTCGTACAGATTCTCGACTCGAATCGGAGGTTCCCCAAGTCCCTCAAACTCATTACTGCGGGGGGCTTTGACAGGACCTGGCAAGACGCCCACGTAGCGTCCCCCCATCAAAGTATCGAGTCCCCGGACATGTCCGAGGCGGAAATCCGGTCGTTCGATCCAAAACCGCGAGCCTTCCCGAGCCAGGGAGATCGAATCCGCATCGAACTCGATGCGAACTTTCACGCGCTCGAGGTTCTCTTCCAGCGTGACCGCTTCCACTATGCCGACTTCGATGCCCAGGTAACGCACCTTGTCGCCCGGTTCGATTCCCGACCCATCGGCAAACCGAACCGTGACACTCGTGCCAGAAGTTCGGAACTCGGACAGTGCGAGCCCAATGGCGGCGATAAAGCATAACCCCGTGACCGACCACAGCCGCGAATGGAGCTTGCCGACAAGTTGCCGGGGTCCCCCGGCGGGTGCGACTTGGGCCGTCGGAAACGAAGCGGGGGGATCACTCATGTTCAGTCTCCCAAATCGAGTGGGGATCAAAGGACAGCGACGCAAACATGCTCATCGCCACGCACAGCACAAACGCCCACACGGCTGGGCCCAGGTGAAATTCTACCAACGAACCGAGCTTGACCAACATCACCATAAACGCGATCAGCATCACGTCCATCATGCTCCACTTGCCCGCGTGTTCCATCACGCGATAGGTAATCCCTTTGTGACTGCGGTGCAATATCCCGAGCATGCTCAGTTCCAGCAGCAGCACAATTTTTACTAGGGGAAAGATTATCGAAAAGACGAGCACAATCCCTCCCACGAACCAACTCCCCTCGCCGATGAGTTGCAGGGTACCCATCAACAGGCTCGACTGGCGATGCCGACCCAGGCGTTCGATTTCCAAGATCGGCAGGAGAATTGCGGGCCAATACAGCACCAAGGCAGCGGTTGCCAGGGCGGCAGTTCTCCCGGCGGAGCGATTCTTGAACCGGGAAACAGTCGCCCCACACCGGGAGCACTTGGCCACCTGGTTCTTCTCCAAGTCCGGAATCGATTGAATCAACCCACAGCAGTGACAGGCTTTGAGGTCATCGCCAGGTGATTGGATCTCCGAGGGGACACGTGCATCGCTGGCAGATGAGTTGTTCACTTAGCCTCGACCTCGACTTCCACGCCCCGATTTGCCGCAGGACCGACGAGGCACTCGTAGTCGCGGAAGGTGGCGTGGTTGCTAATCGCTTGCGAAAGAGTCGTGGCCGCTGCTTGGTCCCGCAAGACGACAAAAACTGTGGGACCCCAGGAGGATTGCCCCACTCCGGCGTAACCCTGTTCGCGGAGCCAGAGGATCAATCGTTCGGTCTCGGGCGAAGCAAAGGTTCCCCCCTGTGCCGAGGCAAAGCACTTGCCAGCGAGGCAACCGTAGTGAAATACGGCCTCGGAAAACGCGAGAAAGTCCGCCAGCTCGGCGGCAGGAATCAGGTGTTCGTTGATCGTGTGCTGCAACTCGCGCGTGACTTCCTCGCTCACGGGAGCCAACTTGCCGAGGGCTTGTTCCTCTGCCAACCCCGAGAAACCGACGGCTGTCGGTGGCGTGAGCAGTGCAAATCGCCACTCGGTTGGTAGTTCGCAGCGGAAACTCAATTTCCCCAGAGGTTCGCCGGACAGATGCCCGCCGTCGACGATCAACCCCCCGAGGAGAAATCCATAGGTTCCC
>CALMBE010000259.1 GCA_937860165.1 uncultured Planctomycetaceae bacterium | reverse complement strand
AGTACGCCCGCCTCGAGAGACAGTTCGATAAGAAACTTGTCGTCGAAGTGTTCTTGAGGTTCGCGCATCTTGATGCCACCTTGCACCCGTTCCTTGTCCACTTTGAGAGTGCTCTCCGGGTTGTCAATTGAATTGCCCATCGCGGTCCCCCCGACGTTGAAGTAAAACGACACACTCTCACGCACGGTCAACTCGAGGTGGCCCGGATACGAGTTTTCGTACAGGTCGCCAAAGCTCACGTTCCCTTCCTTGACCAGTTTGGCTTGCAACTGCGGGAGCGGAATGGGCTGCTCGCTAAAGACGAGCCGTGTCGTCTCGTCGCCGTCGTCCTGGGTACGATAGGCCGCGACGTGTTTGAAAATGTATTTTGTCCCTGCTAGTGTCACCGTGGCGGAACCCATGTTACGCGACACATCCACGGCAGTCCGCGCCGCTTCTTCCTTGGCGAGCTTCTCCGCCAATCCGGGTATCGCGGTAGCAGGCACGGCATTGAGCGGCGGCACGATCGGTTCCGGGTTCTGGCTTTCATAGCCCAAGATGATTCGCGATCCTACTTCGTGCGTGAAGACATTGACACTCATTTCCTCCGGACCGCGAGTGAACTCCGTGTACCGGCGATCCTCGGTAACAATCGGCCGACGCGATTCGCGCCACCCTTTGCCCGGAAGGGCTTGGTTGTAGAAATCGAAAGCTGCTTGCAGCGCGAGGGGAGACTTGAAGTGACACGAGTCGCTCGAATACTCGACATCTTGAATTTCGCTGGGCCGTGGAACTTCCTTCTGCAAGAACACATAAGAGCGCGGTTGCGGGACCCCAGCGGCGATGAGTGCCGCCGGATCGCTGGTCTGACTGAAGTCGAGTCCTTCGCATTCCAGGCTGACTGCGACCCAGTCGGACTGGACATCCAACTCCAACAACAGTTGTGCTCCCTCGTGGTTAAAAGTTTTTTCGAGCCTTTCCTCGTCCCCCTCGAGTGCCGACGGGTCTTCAATCCATCCGCGGCGGAGCAATTCGCGTTGGTAAAACTCGGCTAGCGAAGCCAAGGAAGAACCAGATGTGAATTCGATTTCGTCGAAAGTGGCATCGAACTCGACCTCCCGCGCATCGGGTGGAAACGGCAATGCTTCGGCGCGTGTGGAAAAGGGGATCGGTGCTGTCGCCGCTGGGGTATCCACCGCGGAAGTCGGAATCGGCGAAACACTCATGAGCAGGATGCCAATGGGCCAGATCAGGCGACGAAATTCACGGTGTTTCATTGCTACCTTTCGCGGAGGACAATTGATGGTCAACTCGGGCTGATTCTAACCCATCTCCCGAGCTTGAGTAGCTCGCAGCAACATATTCGCGGCTACAAATCCAACTCCACCTAGCCGGAAGCAAACCTGCTTCCGGGATTCCCGGACCGCGCGGCGGTCCGGCTAGGGAGGATCCTGCTTGGCGAGCCGTCAGCGTCAGCGCCCGGAGTTCCCTCCCGCCCTGCCGGTGCGTATGATGGCTGTGGCTCGACACCTATCAGGCGGGGGGGAATCATGGCCAATCGCGAGACGCTCGGGGGGATTATTCACACGTACCAAAAGTACGATCCCCGGCGATTTCCCAGCCCCACGCAGCCGCCTCCCGATTTGGTGTCTTCAGCATTTGAACATTTGTTGACGTATGGCCAGCACTGTGAGTTGACCGATGAAGAGCTCGCCCGCGCGGTGCGGATCGATCCGAGTCAAATCTCGGGGCTCGGCCCCAGTCTCGACGCGCTGCTGGCAATCCTGCGGGAACGCAAGCGGAAAATACTCGCCCGCTACGAAACCCACCAGGTGCTCCAACGGGCCCACCGCGAGTTTCTCGAACATGCCCACAGTGTGATGCCCCCCAAGCGTCACCGCGACCAGTTCTTTCAAGCCATCCAGCAAGAACAACTGCGTGACTTGCAACGGCTATGGTATGCCGCCGGTGACGACCAATCTCCCTTTGCCCGCGCGCTGGTCGGCTTGATCGAAACGCTCGGCAATAAATACGAAGTCACCGAGCTGGCCGCCCGCTACGAGTTCATGGGCCGCGAGTCGCTGACCGTGCCGCAGGCACTCGTGCTCAAGGAAGAACTCGAAAAGATCGACGAACTGATCAAGCAACTCGAAGAGGCCCGCGAGACGGCCCAGATCGGGCTGATCGACATGGAGGCCCTCGCCGAGTTTGCCGAGCCGGGGGATGTCGATCAACTCAGTGCCCTCCAGCAACAGATCCAGGATTACTTGCGCGAGCTTGCCGAGCAGCAGGGGCTTGAACAACACGACGGTCAATTCCGCGTGACCCCCAAGGCTTACCGAATATTTCAGGCCAAACTAATCGAACGACTGTTCAGTGAGATCGAAGCCTCGCGTTCCGGTCGGCACCACGGTGCCATTGTCGGCGAAGGGGCGGTCGAGCTCCAGGCCACCAAGGCCTATGAGTTTGGTGATTCGCTCGCCAATCTCGACCTCCCCGGTACTTTTACCAATGCCCTATTGCGACAAGGTCCGGGCTTGCCGATTCGGCTTGCGCCTGAGGATATCGAGGTTCACAAGACCCGCAACAATCCCAAGTGCGCGACCTGTGTGCTCATGGACATGAGTGGTTCGATGCGCTACGACGGCCAGTACATCAACGTCAAGCGCATGGCACTCACGCTCGAAGGACTGATCCGCAGCGAGTACCCAGGCGACTATTTGCAATTCATCGAAATGTACAGCTTCGCCAAACTGGTCGAACGTGGACGCATCGTCGAGCTCATGCCCAAGCCGGTGACTGTCTTCGATCCCATCGTGCGGTTGCGGGCCGACATGAGTCGCGATGATTTGAGCGAATTTCAAATCCCGCCACACTTTACCAATATCCAGCACGCACTCTCGACGGCCCGGCGATTGCTTTCCCAGCAGGACACTCCCAATCGGCAAATAGTGTTGATCACCGACGGCTTGCCGACGGCCCACTTCGAAGGGGAAATGCTGTACCTCTTGTATCCCCCCGACCCGCAGACTGAAGCCGCCACGATGCGCGAGGGGAAGCTGTGCCATCGAGCGGGGATCACGATCAATTTGTTCCTCTTGCCGAGTTGGTCGCAAAGCGAAGACGACATCCGCTTTGCCTATCGACTTGCAGAGTCGACCAAAGGCCGGGTCTTTTTCACTGCCGGGCGCGACCTGGATCGTTACGTGGTGTGGGACTATTTGGCCCGCCGCAGAGACATCATGGCGTGAAGAGGGGTGGCTGGTGGAAAGTAGCAAGTGGTTCAAAAAGGAAAACGGAGTTCCCAGCCGCTTGCGGCTTAGCACTTTCCTTCCCTCAGTTCGTTCTCCAAAGTCTGGTGACTTCGGCTACTTTGAGAACCTAGTAATCATAGCCGAACTCGCCAGGGTTTGGGCATTCCCTAGCAATAATCATCCCAAAGCCCCCAAACTA
>CALMBE010000258.1 GCA_937860165.1 uncultured Planctomycetaceae bacterium | reverse complement strand
AATCGGCAGCGGGAGCAGGTCTCACAGCAAAAGACCCGCCATGATTGTCGCCTAGGGAACACGCCATTGCAATCGCCCCGGGATGGTACTTCCGCATGCCCACGACGGAGTACCATCGTGAGCATGGCACCCGGCTCCCAGGCGAAGTGGTTTGAAGTCTGGCCACCCCTAGTGTGCGAGTTCGCTCATTTTGGTGGCGTTTGGATACAGCTCGAACGTTGTTTGTTGGGCGGAAGCGAATCGCACTCGCTGCCTGGCGGGCTATTTTCCTGCTGCGGACGGGACTTCGGGTGTCGATGCTTTTGGGAAATTGGAAATAGGGGGGATAGTTTTTTCTCGCTTGGCTGCTTTCTGGTACGAACCTTGCTTTTGTCCTGGGTGACGCAAAAACCTCAGGTTGCAAGTTTTAGTAGGAGGAAGCAATGTCGAGAGAAGTTGTCGTACTCAGTGGTGTCAGAACTCCTATCGGGGGTTACGGTGGAAGCCTCAAAGATATTCCACCAAGCGAGTTGGCCGCGAAATGTGTCCGCGAGGCGGTCGCACGTTCCACGGTCGATCCGAAGTCGGTCGGCCATGTCGTGTTTGGCAATGTGATCCATACCGACGTGCATGACCACTATCTGGCCCGCATCGCGGGAATTCAGGGGGGGCTGCCGGTCGAAACCCCCGCTCTCACTCTCAATCGCCTGTGCGGCAGCGGATTGCAGGCCATCATCACGGCAGCACATTCGATCCTGTTGGGCGATGCCGATGTCGCCGTGGCGGGTGGTGCGGAAAACATGAGTCGCAGTCCATACATGTCGACTGCCATGCGGTGGGGTGCGCGGATGAACGACAGTGCGATGGTAGATGTCATGGTCGGGGCACTGAGCGATCCGTTCGATGATTGCCACATGGGGGTCACGGCGGAGAATGTGGCGAAGAAATGGAACATCTCCCGGGAAGACCAAGACAAGTTAGCCGTCGAAAGTCATCGCCGGGCAGCCAGCGCCATCGAAAAAGGGCTTTTCAAGGACCAGATCCTCCCGATCGAAATCAAGGTTAAACGCGATACGGTGCTGTTCGACAAGGACGAAACCGTGCGGCCTGAGACCACCCTGGAAAAACTGGCGGGGCTCAAACCGATCTTCGACAAAGCGGGAACCGTCACCCCGGGCAACGCCTCGAGTATCAACGACGCGGCGGCGGCGGTGGTGCTGATGGACCGAGACTTGAGTCAGCAGCGGGGACTCAAACCGCTCGGTCGGCTCGTGGCCTACAGCCACGCAGGCGTCGATCCCAAGTACATGGGCATCGGCCCCGTGCCGGCGGTGAAGTCACTCCTGGAAAAAATGAGCCTCACGCTCAACGACATCGATGTGTTTGAAGTCAATGAGGCTTTTGCGGCGCAAGCCTTGGCAGTCACGCGGGAACTGAAGCTGCCGGAAGATCGCACCAATCCCAATGGAAGCGGCATTTCGCTCGGTCACCCGATCGGAGCGACCGGCTGCATCCTGGTGGTCAAAGCCTTGTACGAGCTCAAGCGAGTTGGCGGACAACTGGCGCTGGTGACCATGTGCATCGGCGGAGGCCAGGGGATCGCGGCGCTGTTTGCCCGAGACTGACGAATTGCCCGTGTTGAACGAAGTGGTAATTACAAATCGCATGGAATCCCATCCATAGAAAGTGCAGGAAAAGCAGATGGCTACATTGGCAGGAAAAGTTGCCTTGGTAACGGGGGCTTCGCGGGGCATCGGTCGTGCGATCGCGGTCGAACTGGCCCGAGCGGGGGCGTCGGTCGCCCTGGTTTATCAATCGAGTGATGACAAAGCGCAGGCTGTCGCCGAAGAAATCAAGGCCTTGAAGGGCAATGCCTTGTTGGCAAAGGCTAACGTCGGAGTCTCTTCCGAGGCTCGCGGCGTAGTCAAGCGTGTTGCCGAGGAGTTCGGTCGGTTGGATATTTTGGTCAACAACGCCGGAATCACACGCGACACCAGTTTGAAAAAAATGACCGATCA
>CALMBE010000257.1 GCA_937860165.1 uncultured Planctomycetaceae bacterium | reverse complement strand
CTTCCGGCAATTGGGCCGCAAATTTTTGAAAGCGACGTTTGCGGCGAAACAAGAGCCAGAAGAAAGGGATCCCCGCGAACATGATTCCCACCAGCGGTGCCAGAAAAACGTTCAGCCCCGCTACCCCCAGCAGCATGGCACTCCCTACCCCCAGGCCCACGCAGATGGCGAGAAACGTAGCCACCGGCATTTTCACCTCGGCTTGATCGAACAGGAGCGTCAAATTCAATTTGTTGGCCAGGAGCATATCCAGGGCCGACTTGCCACGTTCCCTAGAAAGTAGTTGGGCAAACTCGTTCAGATTTCCCAGGTCGCCTTTCTCGCCTTTGCCGGTGATCTGTGTCAGCCGTTGCTCGATCTGAGAGAGCGACTGGTCACGAAACACTGCGGCAATGCCGATCACCAAGGCCACCACGCCGACAAAGGCAGCGCAAATGATTAGGACACTAGGTAACATGTTCAACTCGCTTTACGACGGTGAGTTTTCTGGCGTGAATCGGTGGTGCAAAAAATGGCTTGCCGGGGTCCCCCTCTTGACCCCCGACAAGCCGAAATCAATGTACTAGTCGCGGAGCATGATCCGCTCGCGGAAGGCGCTCGCAGGTAAGCGGACTCCATGAGATTCCATGCGTGGGATAAATGTTGGACGAATCCCAGTAGCCTGGAAATAGCCGGTGGCCCGACCATTTCCGTCCACACCCTCTTGGATATAGGTGAAGACATCCTGCATCACGATGGTTTCCTGTTCCATGCCAATCACCTCGGTGATCGAGGTTACCTTACGAGGCCCCCCCGACAGGCGATTCACCTGCACAATCAAGTCGACCGCACTGGCAATTTGTGTTCGCATCGCCCGTATCGGCATATCAAACCCTGCCATCATGATCATGGTTTCCAAACGTGCGATGGCATCCCGCGGCGTGTTGGCGTGGCAAGTGGTGAGCGAACCGTCGTGGCCCGTGTTCATTGCTTGGAGCATATCGAGTGTCTCGGGACCCCGGCATTCGCCGATAATGATTCGGTCGGGTCGCATACGCAAGCAGTTGCGAACCAAATCGGTGGCCGAGATGCGCCCTTTGCCTTCGATATTTGCCGGTCGCGTTTCCAATCGCACGACGTGATTCTGCTGGAGCTGCAATTCTGCCGCGTCTTCGATGGTTACAATTCGGTCGTCGTTAGAAATAAAACTCGACAACGTATTCAAGAGCGTCGTTTTACCAGACCCCGTACCGCCAGAAATCA
>CALMBE010000256.1 GCA_937860165.1 uncultured Planctomycetaceae bacterium | reverse complement strand
CTCAAAATATCATGGCGTTAGCTGCATAACATAAATTACAAGTCGGAAAGTGCAGATTCGGTCACACTGCCGAGTCGCCGCAGGAAGCGGTTTTCTGAGATGGACTTCACTTGAAACGCATCGGCCCCAGAATCTTTAGTCAAGCCGCTCGCATGCGTTGCAGTGACTTGGGTGAACCAAGGGAAATGCTCGAACGATGGTTGCCAGTCGGTTAGGGGCACCACAATTCTGAGCGGCAATCGTCCGACAGAATCAAGACTTACCACGACCGCCGGTCGCAGCTTACGAATCTCTGCGCCGATCGAGGGGTCAAATTGCACGGACCAAATTTCACCCCGCAGGGGCCGCTGTGCTTTCGCCATGCAGGTCTTCCTGACTAAAGGCCTCGAAATCGGTCAAGTGTGGATTCGAGCGATATTCCTGTTCCGCTTGGAGAGCTGCCTCCGCCAGAATCGCATCGCGCTCGACTGCCGGCAGGGAGCGCAGTTCCACCGCCTTCCCTATTACCGAGGGTGCTGTTGGCTTGTAGATCATGGTATGCTCGCTAGTAAGGAATTATCCAATACCCGATTATAGCTCGGGAAAATACGACAAGTTAGTGCTTTGCCACAGTCAAGAATTCGGGGCGAACGCAGAGTGGTACGACTCTCCGAGTCGTGCAATCACGAGTCGGAGACTCGTGTTACTCTGAACACAGCTACGGCTTGCTCGCTACTTCCGCGGCGCGGACCAGAGTTACCGACTCTTTCAGGTACGAGTTTGGCAGCGGTCCGTCGCGGACCACACCCAGGTTTGCCTGATAGAAGTCGAACTCGTCGACTACATTGGCGATGCTGGGTAGGAGGGCGAGTACTTCCTGCAGGGGCTTGAGGTCTTCGGGATTCGCTTGGGCCCCTGCCGTCGCTAAGAACATCGGGGCCACGGCTCCAGCCTTGCGGATCAAGCCAGAAACGTAGTGAATCGTGCTTTCCACGTCGGTATAGCGGAGCGATTTGACGGGCCCATTAACGGACAAGTGAAACCGTTCGAAGTGCTCGGAACCCGCGATCGTGGGAATCTTTCCCGCTCGGGCATCCAGCACTTTTTGGACGCAAGCGGTGTTGGAGCCCATCAGCATCCAACCATCGGCAAAGCCGATAACGGGTTTTATGTCAAACGCCGCGAGCATTGCGACGTTGAGCATTTCAAACCCGGGGAGATTCTCGGCTTCAACCAACTTCACTTGCTGAGTGGCAATCGCGGGAATCGTGTTGAGCGAGTCAACTGCCCGATGGAGCAAAGCCTTGATTCGCTCGGGATTGGTACACTTGAGCGCCACCACCGAATCCTGTCCTTTATCTTCCCGGGGAAGCGACAGCGATACATTCTCACCGCTGAATGACTGCAGAATATCGCGGTCCAAATGAAAATCAACTTGTTGCTGCATGGCCTCAAACTTATCGAGCCCCTCTTGAGCTTCGGGAAATCGTGTCTTTATCAGATTCATGGCATGGTCGTAGGCTTCATGCAACCGCACCCCCGTCGAGAGCGAGTACGCTACGGCATCCGCAGGGATCCAGTTCTGCCAATTCTCGAAGGGCTCTCCCCCGAGCGACAGCTTCCCGAGCAACTTGGTCTCGGCGTTCTGGGTATATTTACCCAAGCTCGTGGTCCGATTTTCATGGCCTTCGGTGTAACCCACGGTAACTTCGTAGTCGATCACTGCCAGTTCTTCGAACAGCAGATCGATCACTCCGGAAATTTTTTCGGCATCGGGGTTGGTCTTGGCTTCTGCTTGGATCATGTCACCCATCTTGCGAAACTGATTGAACAGTCGTTGCGCATCAAAAATCACCAGAGCATCTTCCGGTTCGGGCAAGTGCTTCAAGGCATCGACGAACTTTGGTTCGTTGAACTTGGAAACACCCGAAGTATTTTGCAGCATCTCTATCGATTGACTGATGAGCTGTTGGCTGCTGGAGATCAAAAACACGTCACCCACGCGGGCAAAGGCCGGTTGAAAGGGAACTTCCGGGGGGAATCCCAATCCGGTGATCTCGACTTCACCTTGACTAAGTCTTGTGACCGGGACTTTCCCGGTGCTCTTTTTTTCCAAGAGCGCCAGCAGATTCTGACAACTGGCGACAAGTTTATCAGTCGTTGCCGTGGGATAGCGAAAAAGCACTAGGTGCTGACTTATGGGAAACTCCATAACCTGGGCATAGACCATCTCTTCGCTGTCCAATAGCATCGCTCCTAGTTCTGGATCGATCGCTTCTTGCAGCTCTGCAATCGCGAGCCGGGCGTCTTCGAGATCCTCGGCAGGCATGCGTGAGGTGATAATACTCAAGATGCGTTCGCAGAGTTTTTCAGATTGAATCCTCTGCAAAACTTTGGTTGCGTGTTCCCGTTGAAAGTCGCGCTCGGGATTGTGCCGACCGTAGACTGCCACGTGGGCTTCGAGGGGAACGGCCCGGCGAATATCCAGCGCCTGAGCGGTCACTTGGGCGAAACAGGTCGGCACAAACAACAAAGCTAAGCAAATGGCTAACAACTGGAACGTTTTCATAGCACGATCCCTCCTCGACAGCATTTCTCTGGAGAAACAAGTCACGCGCCCGCATTATTCACGATTCGCGTGGTGAGTACTATCCCCTGCTTAGACGGCGAACTCTGAGAAGTGATTCGCCTGGGGAGTTAAGATCTTGGAAAATTGTTCCCAATCGCGTGAGGAAACCGCCGCTTAGGCATGATTTAAGAATAACTTCCGTATACTACGCCAACGGCGTTTCAGCTTTCAGCCCAGGGTTG
>CALMBE010000255.1 GCA_937860165.1 uncultured Planctomycetaceae bacterium | reverse complement strand
CCCAGTGACGATCAACGCGAAATATGGGCGGACGATTTCCCCGTGCGCTTTGAGGTGAAGTCGCTTATCACCCTCGATCCCGAATATGGCGTTCCCATGGAAGATCTCCAAGGAAAGGTTTCCTTCTATGCCAACGAATCAGATCGCGGGAAATTCAAAGGACTTGTTAGAGGGAGTCCTAATAGAATCAGCAACGAAGAAGACGGACGACTATTATTGTCGTTGCTAAAAGTAGCTTACGAGAAACCAACTGCGAGGCCTGTTGATCCAAAAAAACTAGCTCGCAAACCATTTTTTCATGCTGAGCAGAAAAAGGGTAAACACACGGTATCCACCGTGGTTAGTGTCCCTGAGCCCGATGATGCCGAAGAGTTGATGGCAACTTGCGACGATATCGCTTCCACGGACGCAGCTTCTCTCCACACTCAGATTCAGCACCAATTGCTCACACTGGGGTCCGATATGGGCTTTGATGTGTGGGTGGCGCGAAATGATCGCTCACGTTTGTGCGAAGGGGAGCAATTGGGACAGTTGCCACGCATGATTTCAGAACTCCCAACGCAGTTCAACGAAGCAACCAACCGCACGATCGAACTGATTGATGTGCTTTGGCTCAAAGGAAATTCGATCATCGCAGCATTTGAGGTGGAGTGTACGACCGCTGTTTATTCCGGACTACTTCGGATGAGTGATCTTCTGGCATTGCAGCCCAATCTAGAAATCAAATTGTTTTTAGTAGCTCCCGATCAACGGAGGGAAAAGGTCGAGAAAGAGATACTTCGGCCGACTTTCCAGTTTCGTGAGAAACCACTTCACCAAGTCTGTGGGTTCTTGTCGTTTTCAAATTTTGTCGAGAAGGTGAATGGAGCGAGAAAACTCGGACTCATCAACGCCTTAAAGCCGGATTTCGTGGAGCAGACTGCGGAGTACTTTGCAGCCGAAAACGGGGAGTAAATGGAGAGCCGTTCAACGTCGAACCCCGCCGGGAGTTTATCCAGAAGCACGCACTGGATGTGAAGAATCTGGATGTGTAGGGGACCGGTGGGGGGTAGCTAGTAGGTTAGCAGTAACCGATCAGAAACCGTTTCGTCTTCAAGGGATCGACCTTCCATTTGAAATCGTTTGAGCATGGACCGCCCGCAGTGAACGGAGAATTCACTCTGGAAAAGTCCGTGTGGCAGGGGGATATCGCAAATGTGATCCCCAGATTTTTTGGTGCCATCAATGCTCAATGCAACGTAGACACCCCGCGACTTGCAGCGCTCAATTGCGTCGAACAATCGAGCAAGTGAGAAGGCCTGTGCCCCATATAAGATGGTTTGACTGTGGGAATAGGGCGGGTCGCAATAGACCAAGTCCCCCATTTTTGTCATCTCCAGGGCTTCTTCAAAATCGAGATGAAGAAATCGAGTGTGGCGAGTTCGTTCATGCCATTGATCTACCCGCTTAGCGAAGGCCTCGGGAGTTATCGGCCGATGAATTCCGCAAGGGGTCGACATATACCCGTCGGCTTGGCGAAAACGGACCACACCTCCGTAACAACTTCGGCAGAGAAAAACGAGGTCAGCTCCATTGGGATTGATATTGTAGGCAGCTTTGATCTTCTCGTACTCGGATTTATTATTCCCGCTTGTGAACTTATTCCATCGGTCACCATACCACTCCTTCAATACGTCGGGAGTATTTCTTAAAGCATCCCAAATTTCAACAAGTGGCCCAAAAGCATCCGAGGCAACAGCATCCGGGGGAGCAAGCGACCCAAGAACTCCACCACTCCCCAAAAACGGCTCGAAATAGCAGCCGAATTGGCGGGGGAAGAAAGAGATAATCTCACTGGCAAATCGTTGCTTATTTCCCACCCATTTTAGCAATTGCGATTTGAAAGCATCCGCGGGTTGGGCAACACCAAAGAGCAATTGTTGCATGGAATAACTTTCTCGGGGGGCGAACAAGCGTGATCGGTGCAATATATTCGGATGTACAGTAGTCGTCAAGGAGAGTTGTCAGAATATCCGAAATAGGGATATCGCGTCAAGAGTGCTCCATTAGGCGAAATGAAGAAGTCTCTTTACAGCCATGAACAGCAGCAGCTTAGTAAGTTGCTCAAACAGATCCGCCTCGGAGCAGGTTTACGCCAGGAAGATTTGGCTCAATTGCTTGGCAGGCCGCAGTCCTTTGTAAGTAAGTGTGAGTCGGGTGAAAGGTGCTTGGATATCCTCGAACTTCGACAAGTGTGCCAAGCCGTTGGAGTGACACTTCCTGATTTTGTAAACCGCCTTGAGGGGTCTTTCAAATGATCCCAAAAAAGAAATTTCAGCAACAAAGCAAAGAATTCTGGGCAAACATTAGAATCATCAGCCAACAAGTGGGGTATACCCAAAAACGGCAGCGTAGCAGTGCAAAACGTTCAAGTCACCTCGAACTTGAGTTGCAAAGTGAGATCAAGATTCCCACGTCAACAGAGATCGTCACTGCATTTGAAAAGGAAGAGCTTTCTTCAGAGCATCTGATTAGCGCATCGGGCAAGCCAACACCACTAGGAAAACTTGTACTGGAGTATTTCACGCACCGTGCAATCTCACTCAACGAGTCAGTAAAAACCTTTCTTATGAACAAGGATCAAGCCCGCCTGCTTTACGAAAAACTGCATCGAGAACTGCGTCCAGGTTGCCCGTTGCCGCTTAACAAGCAGAAGGGAGAAAAGAAGGCCCCCGCTTATTTTACGGGTATAGTCAACATGCTCATAGAAAGCCATGCCCAAGGTTTGCCCTGCGACTACGATCCTCGCCAATTGACCACGATTACTAGGGCAGGGAAGCCATTCAGGACTATGGCTCGACGCGTCGACGGGGCTTTTCCGAGTACTGTGGACCCGATCGCGATTTGGGAGATCAAGGAATACTACTACACGACGACATTTGGAAGCCGCGTGGCCGATGGTGTCTATGAGTCGTTGCTAGACGGGATGGAACTCGAAGAATTGCGGGGGGAAGGGATCGAGGTTAAGCATTACTTAATGATTGATGACTATTTCACTTGGTGGGAGTGCGGAAGATCGTATCTTTGTCGCATTATCGACATGCTTCACATGGGCTATGTCGATGAGGTATTGTTTGGAATGGAAGTCGTTGATCGCTTGCCTGCAATAGTCAGGGGATGGGTTAAGACTGCCAAGAAACGAAAGTGATGCAAGTTCCAACGTCGAACCCCGCCGGGAGTTTATCCAGAAGCACGCGCTGGATGTGAAGAATCTGGATGTGTAGGGGACTTACCGGGCAGTTTGGGGTGTCATTCAAGGGTTATCGATGAATCCAGGAGTTGGCCCATGACACGCAGTGAACTTCTTCAGCGGATCACCGTGAATCCGGCCGTTTGTTTTGGCAAACCCTGCATCCGCGGACACCGAATTTGGGTCTCATTCGTGCTCGATTTGCTGGCAGCCGGATGGACTGTCCAGGAAGTCTTGGACAACTACTCTGGCATCGAAGAGGAGGATATCCGGGCTTGCATCGCTTACGGATCGGAAATGTCGCGCGAACGTTACGTTGATATTGTCTCGAATGGCGATCCATGAAGATTAAGCTCGACGAGAACCTTGGTCAGCGAGGTGCCGAACTGTTCAGGCAGTCGGGACACGAGGTTGCCACGGTTGCCGATCAAAATCTGACTTCGGCGATAGACGATCAATTGGCCGCTGTCTGTGCCAAAGAGGGCCAGTGTCTTGTCACGTTGGATTTGGATTTTTCCAATCCGTTTCTCTTTCCACCTGGCGAACATGCCGGAATTGCAGTCTTGCGACCGCCACACCAGCACTCTGTTGAAGACATTTGGGATCTCTGTAAGCTCTTGTCACAAGGAATGGCCCAAGAAGACATTTCTGGCAAACTATGGATAGTTCAACGTGGTCGGATTCGAGAGTATCGACCCGATTGGGATGAGCAGTGAACAGACGCGGGAAGCGCCGACGAACGGTTCCGCGTGCTGATGGGTGACAACGTCGAACCCCGCCGGGAGTTTATCCAGAAGCACGCGCTGGATGTGAAGAATCTGGATGTGTAGGGGACTGGTGGGTACAATGGGAGGGCGGCCCCGGGTTAGGAACTTTTTTTTGCGAGACCTTCCATGGATACCATTCACGCAATTTTCGAGAACGGCGTCTTTCGCCCTGTTCAGCCGGTTACTCTCCCGGAAAAATGCGAGGTCGAGTTTGAACCACGAGTGGTGGCGGAACCACTAGGTTCCAATTCGGAGGAACTTCAGGCGTTGCTGGAGATGCGTTTTAGTTCCGGTTTTTCGGACACGGCAGCACGCCATAATGAGCATCAACCGTGAAAACAGTGTTTTTGGACACAGTCGGGCTGATTGCACTCTTGGATGTTTCCGACCAATGGCATGAGCTTGCTAACGGAGCACACCGCTTAGTAAAAGACGAACAATCCCGTTTCGTCACCACTTCATTTGTCATTCTGGAATGTGGAAATGCAGCAAGTCGTCGTCCTTATCGACAACACATTGATCAGATCATGCGGCAACTTAGATCCGATAAGGCACTCATTGTGCCAACGGAATCCGATTGGGAGTTGGCCTGGAGCACTTTTGAGAATTCTCACATTGGTTCGGCGGGCATCGTCGATTGCGTTTCGTTCGTGGTCATGCAACGCTTGGGGATCACCGAGGCATTTACGAATGATGAGCACTTTCGCGCGGCGGGATTCACAACGCTTTTTTGAGAGTCACACCACCCGCAGCCGTTCTTTTTCCAGCCGGTCGACGATGAAGACCAGTGCGGGTTCGGCCATGCGGGCGAAGCATTTCCAGGTGTGGCCACCGGCGCGGGTTTCGAGGTCGCATTCGTGTGGCACTCCCAGTGAGTAGAGTTTCATGCGCAGGCGATCAGCGGAATCCCACCAGCGCGTGTCTTCAGGGTCGCAGTAAAACCATTGATGCCGGGGCCAATTCAAGGGGTGAATGTGCAGGGTCGCCGTGTCTTGGCGGGCGTCTTCGGCATCGCGGTACATGGCCGAGAGAATGGGGTCCCCTTCGACGATGCGTTTCTGAAAATCAATGGAGGGATAAATCGCGGCGACGACGGGAAAGGTATTGGGATGCTTGTAAGCGAGTCGCAAGGCCCCTTGGCCCCCCATGCTCGCGCCAAAGAGGGCGATCTGGGGCGGGGTGCATTGCCAGTGCTCGGCGAGGAACGGGAGCACCGATTGGAGCAAATACTTTTCGACTGAAATCTGGGCATCGAATTCCACCGCGATGCGATCCGACCACCAGGTTTCCCCGGTCACCGGGGCGATGGCCCGTAGACCGTAGTGTTCCAGGAGGCGAGTGATCCGCGGGTGATCGGCGAGGTCTTCGACATAGCGGCTGTGCAAATAGAGAATCGTGTAGCCGTGTGGCGAGGGGTGGGTCGGTGTGAACACACGGCAAGTGTGCCCGGCGACCTCCACGGCAGTCCACTGATCGGCATGGGTCGACACGGTTCGGTTGTCTCCAAGCGGGGTAAAGGGATTCAGGATACGGGGCGGGGAAGAAAGGGGGAAGGCGGAGGGGGGAAGGAAGAAAACTCAGGCGAGCCGTAAGCAGACCACACAGATGGGTGTGGTGCCCTCGCCCAGGGGGAGCTATGTGAAATGTATGATGTGGAATTGATGATGTAAGAAAATAGAGGTCGGACGATGGGATTCCGCACTCCGAATACCGCATTCACTCACAACTCGCGCCTCGCAACTCGTTACTCACAACCTTAGAATGCTTGTCATGAGTGAACCGACCGAAATCGTGCATGTTGTCGCCGAATTGGGTGAATTCGATGCGCCGCTGCACATGCGGAATCTGGCGGCTAGCCAAGTTCGCGGGGGAAAACAGGTCGCGGTCGTGGTCTTTCAGGCCGATCACCAGTCGCGAAAGGAATTGCTGGACCAGGGCATCGACTGCCTAGTGGTGCGACGGCGATGGCGGGCCGACCCCTTCGCGGCCTGGCAACTGGTCCGCGAATTGCGCCGGCTGCGGCCTCGCGTGGTGCATCTGTGGGAAGCGGCAACAGCAGATTTTGCTGCGGTGCTTCGCTGGGGAGTTCCCGAAGCGAAATGGATCGCCACGCTCGGTGAGTTCTCCAGGTATCGAAATCTTGCTGAGCGGCGCAATAATTTGGCGCTCGATACGATTGTGGTTGAAGAACCGACATCGGGCGACCGAAGAGTGACAACCATCGTGCCGGGGATCGCCCTCGAAGCGGGGGTGGCCGAGCCGCGGGGGGATATCCTTACGGAATGGAAACTCCCTGCGGAGGCCCGAATCGTCGGCGTTGCGGGACTTTTCGCGCGGTCGCAGCGGCTCGACGAAGTGCTGTGGAATTTTGAATTGGTCCGCACTCTCCACGAGGATGCGTGCCTGGTGATTGTCGGAGAGGGACCCGATCAACCACGGCTTGAGCGGTATGCCGGGCAGGTGAGCGAACTGGGATCGATTCGATTTCTTCCCGCCCGCGAGAACCTGACGCGAATCTTGGCCCAGGCCGACATCTGGTGGCAGGTCGGCGAGAGCCCGACTCTTCCCACAGCCCTCCTCTCGGCCATGCACTTGGGTAAACCGATAGTGGCCACCGACACCCCAGCGCATCGCAGGGCGATTGCCCCAGACACGAGCGGCTACCTGGCCCCCGTGGACAAACGGGGGCTTTGGACGCGGTATACCGATGAGTTCTTGCGGAACGAGTTCTTGCGGAATGAATTTGGCACTGCTGCTCAAGCCCACGCCCGCGATCGATTTACCCTGGGGACAATGCTTCAACAGTATGCAGCGATCTACGGTGAAGGGGCTGTCGGCTATTAGCTTTCAGCCAAAACATGTCGGCTGGAGAAGAGCCCGCGAATCACGCGAAAAAGCGCGAATACCACAAGTAACAACTGGCCGACAGCCCGTATTATTTCGTCGTGCCCGTAGTGTCGTGGTGGTTCAACTTAATAGTTGCTCGACCATCGGCCAGATTTATCCGAATTTCATTTCTCCGCCTTCTCAGGTATTCTGCACTCCTGGTTTTTTCTCGGGGAGATATCCGCTTTCCAGCGATCCGGCTCGAACACCTATGAACAAACCGCCTGCTAGTAACAACCGAAAAAAGCTCGTGAATAATCTCACGGTAGCCGATGCCAAGCACTTGCTGCAAAACGAAGGGGGGCCGCTGGACCTGCCAACGGTGATCTTTCAATTGATCAGCAGCTTTGTGGTGGCTGGCTTTACAGCCAGGGCCATTTGGAAAGGGAACGCGACTGTTTGGCACTTAGCGCTTCCTTCGGTGGCAGAGTACTTGGGGGTGTTGGTGGCGCTACCGTTGATCTACCCCTTTGCGCGGCTGGATGCGATTTGGGTCGAGGTACGCAAGTCGCTACTTTGGTTGGGGGCAATGGCAGTGCTGATAGCCGCAGGGACGTATCTCCAGTCGCTCAAGTTAGGGGCAAGCTGGCAGGCTCAATTCACGAGCAATGCCCAGATTGTTTGGCACTGGATTTACGATGCCAATATGCACTGGCCAATGGCGCTTGCCGCCGTGAGTATGCTTGCAAGTCTGCCGCAACGTGTGGCGAATCTGAAGCAGTTCGGTCCGCCGTTTGTCGCCGTTGGTCTGGGCTGCGCGATGCGATTGATTCTACTGATTTTCGGATTGTTTCTTCTGCCGATGGTCCTCTCTGGAGATATCACCCGCGCGGCGTGGATTCTGTGGGCTTTGTTGCTCCTTTCGGAGGTCTTGGCTCTCTGGATGCACTGGGATGTGCAGACTCGATTGAAAAAGGAAGGCGCGCTCGACGATGAGCGGGTGGTGGGATAGTGTGATGAACCGAAGAAAACGCCCTCAATATTACCCACATTTTTGGGCGAGTGCTTCGGCACCTCGTAGACAGAGAAGCAGGGTTTCGAGGGGGTGTAAAGATTTTTGTGTCCATAGTTTGTAGGTGGTGCAAAGAACTCGCTAAATTTGGTGCTAGCTGATGCTAGCGACACAGAATTCCTTACAGCCCCGTAATATTGAGGCCGCTGGCCTGGGGGGGGAAGGTGCAAACCGTTGGTCGTTCGCCCCAATGGGGCAGCCCTCAAGCGGTTGAGGAAGGACCGCCCCGTTGGGACGTTAGAAATCCGATTGTCGCCATCCAGACCGCGCGGAATTAAGTATCGGGATCGCTGCTCAGCGTCCAGCACGACTAGCGGATGCGGCCTTTGAGTGAGGATTCCCGAGGGCAGTACTTTGGGAGCTGAGCAGACGTTTTCCGGCTTTTTTTCTCCGGGGCACCTCAAAAAAATGAGGTTGGTCTAGTGTTCTTTCGCACTTTGTGAATAATTTCACAAATTGGAGGCCGTGTGCCATCTTAGTCCGGTACCACCTTTCCCTCGTTCAAGGAACGCTCGCCCGCAGCGTGAACCATGGAACAGCAGGTTCAAAACTTTTTCCCGGTGTTTGCCTACCTGGGGGTGGTTGTGTGCCTTGCGCTGTCGATCTTGGCGCTCACCCATTTGCCATATATCAAGCCCTGGAAAGACACGACCGTGAAGTCGATGCCCTACGAGTCGGGGATGGACCCGGTGGAAGATGCTCGGCAACATTTTGATGTGAAGTTTTATCTGATCGCCATTTTGTTTCTCATTTTCGATGTGGAATTGTTGTTCCTTTATCCGTGGGCGGTGTCGGCCTATGCCAAGACGGGGGGAATCCCCCTGGAGCTCCGGGGAATTGTCTTTGGATCCATGGTGGCATTTCTCGTGTTAATGGCGATTTCCTACATCTACGAGTGGCGGCGGGGAGGATTCAGATGGCGCTAGACTTGCCTGAAAATATAGTTATTTCGCAATTAAACGTCGTCTCGAATTGGGCCCGCGCGAATAGTCTGTGGCCGATGCCGTTCGCCACGGCTTGCTGCGGGATCGAACTGATGGCCACCGCGTCGTCGCGGTACGATCTGGCGCGATTCGGGGCGGAGGTCATGCGGTTCAGCCCGCGACAGTGCGACCTGATGGTGGTCGCGGGTCGCGTGGTGATGAAAATGCTCCCCGTGTTGCAGCGGATCTGGCTGCAAATGCCCGAGCCCAAGTGGTGCATCTCGATGGGCGCTTGTGCCTGTTCGGGGGGTGTGTTCGACACGTATGCCGTGGTGCAAGGAGTGGATCGCTTTATCCCGGTGGATGTGTACGTGCCGGGCTGCCCGCCGCGTCCCGAGCAATTGATCCAAGGGATTATGGACCTGCAAGAGAAAATCAAGAAAGGTGGTACCTTCGACGGCAAAGAATTCGACAAGCGCGTGACCCCTGAAGGACCGTCCCGTTACGATCCGGGAGAACTTCGCCGCGTGTTATTGCGAGAAACCCCCGCGTCCGACGCCCGTCAGATGGCCGATCCCCGAT
The DNA here is from genome assembly GCA_937860165.1 of uncultured Planctomycetaceae bacterium. Taxonomy (GTDB): domain Bacteria; phylum Planctomycetota; class Planctomycetia; order Pirellulales; family Lacipirellulaceae; genus Bythopirellula. Next base: position 13,400 of record CALMBE010000255.1, on the reverse strand, counting down.
AAGTCACACCCAGCCCAAGAGTCCGTACTGGTATGATCAGCGAAGTATTAGCACAACTCGGTCAAGACTTGGGTGCCGATGCGCAGCGCGTCAGCGAATTTCGGGGTAACACACGGGTCCACGTTCCACCCGCGAAGGTGTTTGCGGTGTTGCAGTCGCTCAAGGAAAAACATGGTTTCGACATGTTGGTCGATTTGACGGCCGTCGACTACTTGTATTACCCCGATGCCACGGATCGATTTGGTGTGGTCTACTCCGTGCTGAATGTAACTACGGGGGACCGCCTGTTTGTGAGGACCCTGCTCAATGAGCCGAATCTGAAATTGCCCTCGGTGTTTTCGCTGTGGAAAGGTGCCGACTGGATGGAGCGGGAGGTGTACGACATGTACGGAATCCGCTTCGAGGGTCACCCGAATTTGCTGCGGATTCTGATGCCGCAGGAATTCGCCGCCTACCCGCTTCGCAAGGATTACCCCCTGCGGGGTCGGGGCGAGCGGCACAATTTTCCCGTGATTACGCGGGCCGAAAGTTAATCCACCACCACGCACCGAGGCGAGTAGCCTCGGCACCAGAACATGCCACTTACCGAAGTCGAACCATTCACCGCGACCGAATCCGAACAGCGCGAATACCATTGGACGCTGAACTTCGGACCCCAGCACCCCGCTACGCATACGACGTTGCGGCTGTTGCTGACGCTGGATGGAGAAAAAGTGATCAAGGCCGTGCCGGACATCGGCTATCTGCACAGCGGCTTCGAGAAATTGGGGGAAGACCTCGATTTCAACCAGTACGTGACCATCGTCGACCGGATGAACTACATTTCGCCGGTGGCCAATGAGATCGCCTGGCACCACTCGGTGGAAAAACTACTGGACATCGAACTCACCCCCCGGGGCAAATACGTTCGCACGATTTTTGCCGAGTTGATGCGGATTCAAGATCACTTGCTCAACGTGGGGACGTGTGCCTTGGACTTGGGGGCCTTCACGGCCTTCCTGTATTTCTTCACGCAGCGGGAGCGAATTTACGATATCTGCGAGCTTGCCTCGGGACAGCGATTTCACTCGAGCTTCTCGCGCGTCGGGGGCGTGATGGCCGACGTGTCGCTCGAATGGGTGAACAAGGTCCGCGCATTCCTCAAGGGGTTTCCGCGGGCGCACGCCGATGTGTCGCGGCTGTTGAATCGCAATCGCATTTTTATCGAACGCACCAAGGGGGTCGGTGTCCTGACCCGCGAAGCTGCCATCGATCTGAGTTGCACGGGACCGATGGCGCGGGCGAGCGGCGTGGTCCGCGATCTTCGCAAGGACGAACCGTATCTGGCTTATCCCGACTTCGATTTCAAAGTGATCTGCGCTCAGGCCGGCGATTGCTATGCCCGCTACAGGGTGCGGATGCTCGAAATGCAGGAAAGTATCAAGATTCTCGAACAGGCCTTGGAAAACATTCCCGGCGGGCCCGTCAATGCCGAAGTCGCGGGCAAGGTGTCGCTCCCCGAGAAGATGGAAGTGTATGGGAGCATCGAGGGATTGATCCACCACTTCGAGATGGTGATGCCGAATCGCGGCGTGCCGACGCCGACCGAAGAAGTCTACGCGGCCACCGAATCACCCAATGGCGAGTTGGGTTTTTATATTGTGTCGGATGGCTCGAATCGTGCCTACCGCGCTCGGACCCGGCCCCCCTCGTTCATCCATTTCGCTGTGTTCCCCTACCTGATTCCCGGTCACACCCTCAGCGACGTGGTGGCGATCCTCGGAAGTCTCAACATCATTGCCGCGGAGCTGGATCGATGAGCTCAAGTTCCAATAACGTAGTCACCGACAAAATGCGGCAAGCGATCGCGGACTATCTCCCCCGCTATCCGAGCAAGCAGGCCGTAACGCTGCCGGCACTCCATATTATTCAAGATGAAATGCGGTGTGTCCCGCAGCGTGCGATTGAAGAAGTCGCCGACATGCTGGAACTTCACCCTTCGCAGGTTCACGACACACTGAGTTTTTACGGTTTTTTCCGTCACGAACAAACGCCGCTGGGACAACACCGGCTGTGGGTTTGTCGGAGTCTTAGCTGCATGTTGCGGGGCGGCGAGCAACTGTTGGTCGAGCTGAGTAAGAAGCTCGGCATCAAGCCGGGCGAAACCACCCCCGACGGGAAAGTCACGCTTGAATTTGCCGAGTGCCTGGGTAAATGCGAAGGGGCCCCTTGCGTGTTGATGGACGACGAATGCCACGGCGATCAGACCGTCGATTCCGTGATTGCCCTGCTCGAAAATACAGCTTCAACTCTTGGCCAGCGAAGCTGGGCGGGAGGTCATCATGGCTGATTCCGACTTGGCGTTGCTCGCGCGGATCAATAAGCCCGACAGCCAATCGCTGGTCGGTTACCTGGCCGACGGTGGCTACGAGAGTTTCAAGAAAGCCCTCTCGATGTCCCCGAACGAAGTGACCGACCTGGTGAAAAACTCCGGGTTGCGGGGTCGCGGTGGGGCTGGTTTTCCCTGTGGCCTCAAGTGGACCTTCCTGCCGAAGGACCACCCAGGTCCGATTTATATGTGCGTCAATGCCGACGAGAGCGAACCGGGGACTTTCAACAATCGCATCTTGATGGAAATGGATCCCCACCAATTGCTCGGGGGGATCATGCTCGCTTGTCGGGGCACACGGGCGACGACCGCTTACATTTACCTGCGGTACGAATATGGCCGCAGTTTTCGCACGCTGGAAAAGGCGATCGCTGAGTGCTATGCTCAGGGGCTCTTGGGGAAAAACATTCAAGGGACCGATTTCTCGCTTGATATTTATGTCCACCGTGGTGCGGCGGCGTATATCTGCGGCGAAGAAACGGGACTCATTGAAAGCCTCGAAGGGAAACGGGCTTGGCCCCGCGTGAAGCCCCCCTTCCCGGCCATCGAAGGGGCGTTCCGCAAACCGACGGTTGTCAACAATGTGGAAACACTCTGCTGCGTGAAGCATATTTTCGACCGGGGAATTTCCTGGTTCCAATCCATCGGTGTCCCCCCCGATCCCAATAATCCCCGCGATGCCGGGAGCTACGGCCCGAAACTTTATCAGGCCAGCGGCCATGTGAATCGTCCGGGCTGCTGGGAATTGCCACTGGGGGTCACGGCCCGCGAGTTGATCGAAGAACAGGCCGGTGGCGTGTGGAAAGGTCGCCAAGCCAAGGCAGTGATCCCGGGCGGATTGAGCACGGGTTTCATGACCCATGCGGAACTCGATACGCCGCTGGATTTTAATGGCCCCGGCAAAGTTGGTTGCCTCGGGCTGGGAACGGCGGCGGCGGTGATTATTGACGATCAAACGAGCATGGTCGATGTGCTCTACAACAGTTGCCGGTTTTTCGCCCATGAGTCGTGTGGCCAATGCACACCGTGCCGCGAGGGGACGACGTGGATGACCAAGATCCTGCACCGCATTCGCACGGGTCACGGCGCGCTCCGCGATTTGGATTTGCTCAAGGAAGTCGCCGACTCGATGGGGATCATGCCGGGAACCACGATCTGCGGTCTGGCCGACGGGGCGGCCTGGCCGGTGAAGAACGCGATGCAAAAATTCCGCCCTGAGTTCGAGGATTACATTCAGAAAAAACTAACCAGTCAGGATCCCATCCGGGAACTTGTGGGGACACATTAGGAGTCGAGAGCTAAAAGTCGAGAGCCAAGAGCCAAGAAGAATTGTGGCTCTCGACTCTAAGCCCTCGACTCTCGACCCTAACATGGCTCTCGACTCTTGACTCTCAGCTTTCCACACACATTTCACATAATCCACCATGTCAACACTCACTATCAATGGACAAGACTTGACGCTCGGCGATGACGAGCAGCTCAATGTCGTGCAAGCTGCCAAGAAGGCGGGGGTCGAGATACCGCACTATTGTTGGCACCCGTCGCTGTCGGTGGTGGCCAGTTGCCGAATGTGCCTGGTGGAAGTGGGCGAGAAGAAACCGGACGGCAGCGTGGCGATGATGCCGAAGCTGGTCCCCGCCTGCCAAACCCCCGCCAAGGCCAACACGGTGGTAGTGACCGACAGCGATAAGGTGAAACAAGCCCAAGCCGCCACGCTCGAATACTTGCTTTTGAATCATCCGCTCGATTGCCCGACCTGCGATCAAGCAGGCGAATGTTTCTTGCAAGATTACAGTTTTAAATTTGGCAACGCGGAGACTCGGCTCCAGGAACCCAAGGAAATCCGTAAAGACAAGGACTACATCGGCGAGCAGATCACGCTGTTCACCGATCGGTGCGTGATGTGCTCGCGGTGTGTGCGGTTTACCCGTGAAATCAGCGGCACGGCGGAACTCCAAATCGTGAATCGGGGCACCCATGCCGAGATCGATATTTATCCGGGCAATCCCTGCGACAATAAACTGGCGGGCAACGTGGTGGACCTCTGCCCCGTGGGCGCGCTTTGCAGCAAGGATTTTCTGTACAAGCAGCGGGTCTGGTGGCTCAAATCGCGGAACAGTGTTTGCCCAGGGTGCAGCACGGGTTGCAGTATTCATGTCGATCAAAATGAAGACCATATCTACCGCTTGAAGCCCCGCGAGAACCCGCTGGCCCAGGGTGATTTCATGTGCGACGAGGGCCGCTTTGGCTTCAAATACGTTCAGGCCGAGGAGCGTCTCACGGCCCCCGAGTGGAAGAAACCGCAGCCCGAGTCGAATGGTTCCTCGTCCAGCGTTTCCAGGTGGTCGGAAATCGTCAACCATGTGCGGGAAAGTTTCCGCTTGGTGGCGAAGAAGTCGCCCCGGTCGATCGCGGCAGTTTTCTCCCCTTGGATGACGTGCGAAGAAGCGTATTTGCTCGCGTCGTGGCTGAAAAAACTGTCGCCCCAGGTGCGGCTCACGCTTGGGCCGATCCCCGTCGTAGGCGAAGATGATCGCTATCCAAAGAACTGGCGGGGCGAACCGCTCGAACCCACGAAGTTCACCATTCGCGCCGAGAAATGTCCCAATCGGCTCGGGGTGGCTGCTGTGCTGAGTCATTTTCAGTCCATCCGCGAAGACTTTTCCTCGATTTTCAACGCCGCCCGCGCGGGGGAATTGCAGGCCGCTTATGTTGTTGGGGGGGGGCCGCCGGGGTGGCTTTCCAGTGACGAAGTCAAAGCCTTGGCCCAGGTGCCCCTGTTGGTGGCGCAAGACATCCTCCGTTCGGAACTCACCAACGCGGCCCAAGTGGTGCTCCCCGGTGCGTCCTTTGCCGAGAAGGAGGGCACCTATGTGAATCACGCCGGGCTTGCCCAAATGATTCTACGGTCGGTGCATCCGGTGGCCGAGGGTTATAACGACTGCCGCATTTTCATGGAAATCTCGCAACGCGAAGGTTTGTTCAATGCGCGCGTGATGCGAAAAGAAATTGCCGAGCAGATATCGGCCTTTCGGCCAATCGCGTCCGGCGACCTGGGCGAATACGGCGTGATGCTTCCCGCCTTGCAGGGTGCTGCGAAACAAGCAAATCTTTCGGAGGCCCGTCAATGATTACCGTGTGGGCCGTCAAAATCGGTGTCGTACTGGGGATGATTCTCACTTCGTGCGCGTATCTGATTTACATTGAACGCAAACTGGCTGCGTACATGCAAGATCGCATCGGGCCGAATCGCGTGGGTCCGTTTGGTTTACTGCAACCGCTGGCCGATGGGATCAAGTTTTTGCTCAAAGAAGATGTGGTCCCCCGACATTGTGACCGATTCTTGTTTTATATGGCACCCTCGCTGGCGATCATGACCACGATGCTGGCATTCGCGGTCGTACCCTTTGGGCCGACTTCCACGGATCCCGACGAATGGCAGTTCGTAATCGCGCCGGGGGTCGACGTGGGGATGGTGTTTATTTTCGCCGTCGGCAGTCTGGCTGTGTACAGCATTATCTTGGGAGGTTGGGCCTCGAACAATAAATACAGCATGTTGGGCGCACTCCGCTCGAGCGCGCAGGTCATTAGCTACGAAATTCCGCTGGGGACATCCATCCTGGGTGTCGTCCTCTTGGCGGGTTCGCTGAACTTGGAGGACATCATCCAGTTCCAGGCGAGCAACGGTTTCTTGCACTGGAATCTCTGGACCCAGCCGCTCGCTGCCTTGATATTTGCCACCAGCGCCTTGGCGGAGTCGAATCGGTTGCCCTTTGACCTCCCCGAATGCGAACAAGAGCTAATCGGCGGGTACCACACCGAGTACAGCGCGATGAAATTCGCCATGTTTTTCCTCGGCGAGTACACCCATGTGATTACGATCAGTTTTCTGATGTCGGTATTGTTCCTCGGGGGTTGGCATTTTCCTTGGATTGCGGAAGTGGGGAGTCACTACAACGGGGTCGGGGCCGTTAAGTGCGGGGTTCTGGCTGCCAAAGTGTTCGCGATTATCATCTTTATCATGCTCATTCGTTGGACGATCCCCCGGTTTCGATTCGATCAACTGATGAGTCTGGCTTGGCAAGGCTTGGTTCCCCTATCGTTTTTCAATCTTGCATTTGTCATGTTCGCCAAGCAATTCAATTGGCCTGTGTGGGTCCTGACCGTGGCGTCGCTGGCGCTACTGGTCGGCGCGTCGGCACTCAATGGCATGCGACTCCAACGCCGACTCCGAGTGGGTAGCGTCTCGAGTCCAGCCCTCGGTAAGATCTAGAGCGAGCGACACCATGGCTATCAGTGAAAAAGATATTGTCTGGGTAGAAGAGCCAAGCATCGGCCTGTGGGAGGCCATGTACTTGCCGGCCATCGCGGGCGGTTTGGCCACCACGATCCGCCACGTTTTCCAGAAGCCAGTGACCGAGGAATATCCCGAGGTCAAACCCGTGTTACCGCTCAATTACCGCGGGGTGCATCGACTCAATCGCGATGAACAGGGTCGGGTGAAATGCGTGGCCTGCATGTTGTGTGCGACGGCCTGCCCCGCGCATTGCATCGACATTATCGGAGCCCCCACCCCGTGGGAAGATCGCGACAAATATCCGGTGAAGTTTGAGATCGACGAGTTGCGTTGCATTTATTGCGGCATGTGCGAGGAAGCCTGCCCCGTGGATGCGATCGAGTTGACATCGATCTTCGATCTCACCGGCCTGAGCCGTCAGGAAATGATCTTCGACAAAGACAAATTACTCTCCGTGTATGACAAGACTGTGCAAGGGGGCAAGGACCCCGCGCGAACCACGCGCGGCGTGCTGGGCCCCGCTTCGGAGAACCTCGTTCCTGCCGAACGGATGGCGTGGCCCATTGATGAACTTCCTTCCAGCCAAGTGAACTCATAGAAAAGAGTGCATCGTGTTGCTCACACTTTTTGCCCAACAATCGGCGACGATGAACCCCTGGGAATTGGGGATCCCCATCTTATTGGGTGTCGTGGGTTACATGCTCGCGGCTGCATCGCCTCAACGGCGGCAAAACATCCCCGCCACGGTGTGCCTCTTGGGTGCGATCGTGGCGGCGTGGTTCACCTGGTGGCAACTCAGTGGCAACGTCCTGGAAGATGTGCTGTTCACTTGCTTTGCGGGGCTCATGGCGATGGCCGCCTGCGGAATGCAGGTCGAGACCCATCCGGTGTATTCCGCACTCTGGTTCGCGCTGGTGATCTTGGCAACTTGCGGATTATTTCTCATGCAGGGAGCGGCATTTATCAGTGCCGCGACCATTATCGTCTACGCTGGTGCCATCGTGGTGACGTTTTTGTTTGTGATTATGCTCGCCCGCCAGACCGGTAAGTCCACTTACGACGTGCGACTCATGCAGCCAATGTTGGCGATGGTCTCGGGAGGCCTGCTCTTGGCCGCGTTGGTGTATGCCATTCAGCAACCGGTGCCGGTGGCATCGCAGGCCGCCGCTCCGTCGGTGAATATGAGTGCCCCCACTCCTGCGGACACGAACACGTTGGCCGTGCTGGGGCGTTCGCTGTTTGTGGATCATTTGGTCGCCGTGGAATTGGCAAGTGTGCTGCTCTTGGTGGCGATCTTCGGCACCTTGGTCATTGCCCTTCAATCACGGGGACAAGCCCGATGACCCCCCAACTTTACAATTCACTCTTGATTGGTGCTGTGTTGTTTGTGCTGGGCACGCTGGGCTTCTTAACCCGGCGGAATCTGATTGTGATGTTCCTCTCCGCCGAGCTCATGCTCCAAGCGGTGGCCCTGAATCTGATCGCTTTCGGTCGGGCGCATGGGAACTATCATGGGCAGTCGTTCACAATTTTTGTGCTCACCGTGGCAGCTTGCGAGGCGGCGATTGCCTTAGTGCTGTTTCTGGCGTTGTACCAACGATTTAATTCCCTGGATGTGAGTGTCTGGCACGAACTGGGGGAATCCGATGTCGAAGATGTCGAGCCCGAATTGCTCGCCGAAAAAGAATTTTTTCAGGTGGAAGAATTCCCCACCTATCCGACACTCTCGCCAGCCGGGCGCGAACCAGCGCTGAGCAAGAGTTCGGCAGGAACCAAAAAGGGAGGGGCCAAACGTGGCTGATTGGATGCTATGGTGGATCCCCGGGGCCCCGTTGGTGGCGGCAATACTGCTCGCTTGCTTCGGCAAGACCGCGCTGCGAGGCATCAGCCCGCTGGTGTGTGTTGCGGGCGTGGGCGTGTCGGCCGTGCTATCGCTCTTGCTGATGTTCACGGGAAATGTCGCCGAGGAACCGATTCGATTGCTTGGATACCAATGGCTTTCGATCGGCGATTTGACGGTCGACATTGTCCTCCAAGCCGACGCCCTCAGCACGATGATGCTGGTAATGGTCACCACGGTTGCCTCGCTGGTGGCCATCTACGCCGCGGGCTACATGCACGGCGATCCTGGTCAACCGCGATTTTTTGCCGCTGTGAGTTTGTTCGTGTTCTCGATGACGATGCTCGTACTGAGCGGGAATTTGATTTTGCTGTATGTGTTTTGGGAAGCGGTCGGACTGTGCAGTTATCTGCTCATCGGTTTTTGGTTTCATAAGCCCGAGGCCGCCGCCGCCGCGAAAAAAGCGTTTCTGGTAAACCGCATCGGCGATTTCGGCTTCGCGTTGGGAATTTTTCTCATCTGGCTGCTGGTGGGTGAAGCGCTCAATGGTTTGCCCCCCGCGGGCCAACAACTCTTGGATTACTCGACCGTTTTTCAAGCAGCCGAAACGGTGTCGCGTGCGCACCCCACGCTGCTGATGACAGCCTGTCTGTTGCTGTTTGCCGGGGCCGTGGGTAAGTCGGCCCAGTTCCCGCTGCATGTGTGGCTGCCGGATGCGATGGAAGGCCCCACGCCGGTGAGCGCATTGATTCACGCGGCGACGATGGTCACCGCCGGCGTGTACATGGTGTGCCGCCTGTCCCCCTTGTTTGCACTCGCGCCCGAGGCCCAGGCGGTTGTCGCCACGATTGGAGGCATCACCGCGCTTTTGGCTGCCTTGATCGCCCTGACGCAATTTGACTTGAAGCGGATCCTCGCATACTCGACCGTGAGTCAACTCGGGTTGATGTTTGTCGCCCTGGGTAGCGGTTGCAGTGGCGAGGAGATTCTGCCCGTGGCGGCCATCGGGGCCATGTTCCACTTGTTCACCCATGCCTTTTTCAAGGCCCTGTTGTTTCTCGGCGCGGGGAGCGTGATGCACTCGATGGGCAACGTCATCGACATCCGCCAATTCAGTGGACTCCGGCGTGTGATGCCGATTACGCATTGGACTTTCTTGGTGGGTGCCTTGGCCCTGGCGGGGATCCCCCCCCTCTCGGGGTTCTGGAGCAAGGACGAAATTCTCGCGGTGGTGGGTCTGGCTGCCGAGGAAAGTCCTTACCCGAGTTTGTTCGGATGGCTGAGGATCGGCGTGTTACTCACCTCGGGCCTGACGGCGTTTTATATTTTCCGCGCGTACCTGCTCACTTTTTGGGGCGAAGAACGATTTCCCAAGGCTGCGGGCCACCATCCGCACGAGTCCCCACCAGTGATGGCGTACCCGTTGATTGCCTTGGCCGTGTGCGCGGCGGGGATTGGCCTCGCGGTTGGTCCCTCGCATGCGTTCTTCCATTTTCTGTCTCATGCGCCCGGGCTTAAAGGCGAACCGCATCCTCTGGCGGCATCTGTCATGGCCACCGGCACGCTCGTCGGACTGGCAGGCGTCTTCACGGCTTGGTGGGTCTACATTGCCCGACCTGGCTTGGCGACCACTTGGGCCAAGCGATTTTCTGGTTTCTACAGGATGTCCTTGGGAAAGTTTTTCTTCGATGAGATTTATTCCGCCGTGGCCGTGAAACCCCTGGAAGGGATCGCCGATACCTCGAGCCTCGTGGACAAATCGGTCATCGATCGGCTTGTGGATTGGATCGCCGGTCGGCCCGCTTTGGTTGGCCGCTGGTTCCGCAAGTGGCAGTCGGGATTGATCCAATCCTATGCCGCCATGATGTTCCTGGGGCTGATGTTGCTGACTGTGTACTTGGTGTGGGTCGAATAATTCGCCGGTGATCGGAAAAACCGCATGAATACGCTGCTGATAATCATGATCTTGTTGCCTGCCGCGGGAGCGATCGCGGTCGCCCTGTTGGGCAACTCGCATCCCGAGGCGGTCCGCAGGCTCAGCCTGCTGGTCACGCTGGCAACCTTGGGGCTTGCCGCGGGTGTGGTTGCAAATTACGAACCCACGACCAAGGAACAACTCGCTGACCAAATCATGGCACCGCAAATGGTGACCCGCACAACTTGGTTCCAGTTTACTGGAGCAGGGGACCAGTCGATCAAGATCGAAGCGTACTTGGGCATTGATGGAATTTCGCTCTGGCTGGTGGCGCTGACGGCCTTGCTCACCGTCTCATCCGTGCTGGTGTCGTGGACGGCAATCGACACCCGCGTTGCCGAGTTTTTCGCTTGGCTGTTGATTCTCGAAACTGCCATGCTCGGGGTGTTCTGTTCGTTCGATTTAATTCTCTTTTATGTGTTCTTTGAGTTCACGCTGATCCCACTCTTTTTCTTGATTGGGATTTGGGGCGGATCGCAGCGCGAATACGCCGCCGGGAAGTTTTTTATCTATACCCTCACCGGGAGTTTGGTGAGCTTGCTGGGTCTGTTGGCGGTGGTGCTCACGGTCCACTCGGTGAATCCGGAAGTGTTTACCTTTTCGATTCCGGAGTTGGCTCAAGAGATCAAGACCCAACTCGCCACGGCGGATGTCGAACTGGCCGAGTTCTGGCGCACGGCTCAGTTTTGGATGTTCCTCGCGCTGTTCGCGGGCTTTGCGATCAAGGTTCCGTTGTTCCCGTTTCATACGTGGTTGCCACTGGCCCACGTCGAGGCCCCCACGGCAGGTTCGGTGCTCTTGGCTGGGGTGTTGCTCAAGCTCGGCTCCTACGGTTTTCTGCGGTTGGCTTTGCCGCTGTTGCCCTTGGCCGTAGTGGACGTGGGCGTGCCCCTGGTGGCAACGCTCTCGGTTATCGGCATCTTGTATGGGGCATTTTGCGCGTTGAGCCAACGCGACATGAAACGCCTGGTGGCCTACAGCAGCGTGAGCCATTTGGGGTTCTGCATGTTGGGAATCTTTGCGCTCAATGCCGAAGGCATCGCCGGGGGGACGATGCAAATGATCAATCACGGCCTCTCGACGGGGGCCTTGTTCCTGTTGGTGGGCATGATTTACGAGCGACTCCACACACGTCAGCTCGACGACATGGGGGGCATTGCCGCGAAGCTGCCGTGGTTCTCTTGTTGCTTGGTTTTTGCGTGTCTGTCGAGCATGGGATTGCCGGGCCTCAACGGTTTCGTCGGCGAAATTCTGTCGCTCATTGGCATGTTCAAAGTACATCCTGGTTATGCTGCCCTCGGCACGTCGGGCATCATCATCGGCGCATGGTATCTGTTAAAAATGATGGAACTGGTGCTCTTTGGTCCACCTGGCAAGAAAATAGCTGGCCATACAAGTGTCCCCGACCTCAACGGACGTGAGTTGGCTTCACTGGCACCGATCATGGCGTTGTGTCTGGTGATTGGCATTTATCCAAGTCCCTTCATGAAGGTGATCCAGCCGGAGGTCGACGCCATAGCGGCCCTCTACGATGGCAGCGTGCCGAACGCCTTGGAGGCACGACTGACCCAACCGCTCCGCACCGCACATTGGGCCGCCTTCAAACCGCTCAGCCCCCGGGAGAATGCCCCTTGAACGAACTTGCCTCAAATATTTTGGATACCGCGCGCGGCCTAGCGCCGGAACTGATCTTGCTGGCCGTCGGCACTCTGTTGGTGCTGTGGGGGAGTTATGCGTCGGTTGTTTCCGCGGAAGCCCGAAAAAATTCGCGCGGCAAGAGCCTGTTCTTCGGGGCCACCGGACTGATCGCGGCCATGTTGGCCTACTGGGTCTGGCCTCCGGCCCAGGTTTCCGTCGACCCCGCCCGCATGGCGTTTCTCAATGACAACTTGGCCCACGTGCTCCGCCCCGCCGGATTGCTGGTGGGGCTCGCGCTCTTGGTATTTACGGCAGAGCAACTCCACCCCCGCTATGCAGCCGAGCAAATCGCGTGTTTGTTGTTTATCGTCGCGGGAACGAATTTGGTTGCGTCGTCGAACGATTTGATTGCGCTTTTCGTGTCGCTGGAATTGGTGAGTATTCCGACCTACATCTTGCTGTATCTCTCCCGCAACGACACCGCGGCACTGGAAGCCACGGCCAAGTATTTTCTCCTGAGTATTTTTTCGTCGGCTTTTGTCCTGTATGGATTAAGCATCTTCATGGGGAGTGCCGGCTCCACGAATTTTGTCTGGCTGAAACATTCGCTGCTCGAACCCACGGGCATGGTCAGCGTCGGCTTGCTGAAAATTGCCGTGGCCATGACGGTCGCGGGACTCGGTTTTCGCATCACGGCCGTGCCGTTTCATTACTACGCCCCCGACGTGTTCCAGGGCACCTCAACCGCCATGGCGGGGTTGCTTTCGGTGTTGCCAAAAATCGTCGGGTTCGCGGCCTTGCTGCGCCTGATTTGGTCGATTGTGTTGTCCGACGGCGTGAATCCCGCATTTGCCTCGCTCGCCGGGCCGGCACCCGAAGTCCTGGCGACGCTGGCCATCGTGACGATGACTCTCGGCAATGTGTTGGCCCTGCTGCAAACCGATCTCCGGCGGTTGTTGGCGTATTCCAGCGTGGCCCATGCCGGGTACATGCTCGTAGGGTTGGCAGTTCTTCCGGGAGCGAGCGGGCAATTCACCGGCATCCAAGCGGTGCTCTTTTATTTGATCGTGTACTCGACGATGACGCTCGGCGTGTTCGGCACGATTTTGCTGTTGCGAAAGAATGGCAAGCCCATCGAGACGATCAACGACTTTGATGGCCTCGGTTCAACGTCCCCCCTGCTGGCCTTGGTACTCGCGGTGTTCTTGTTCAGTTTGACCGGTTTGCCCCCGACGGGCGGATTCTGGGGGAAGTTCAATCTCTTCCTCGCGGCGTGGTCGAC
>CALMBE010000254.1 GCA_937860165.1 uncultured Planctomycetaceae bacterium | reverse complement strand
TGTAGTGTTAGAGAAGATCTGCGAAAGAGCAGGAATCGCAAAAACTCACAGCCTCGTTGGGATAAAAAACTATTGCATCCAACTTTACGATTCCGCCGCCAATCAGTCACAAGGTTTCACCCACTAAAACTCCTGATGAACCGAAAATGTAGCTGTGTACGCAAAAGCTAGAACCGATCCTAGAAAAAAGCGTCTGGCCGCCGACGTTTTCGATCTCGAATCGAATTGCAATCAGCTTGCGCCAGGGCTCGTCCGACCATTCTCCCGTGCCCTCTGCCAAAGGGTGACAATCACTTCGCGGAGCGAGTTGGCGCAGCAACGGCGGTATGGAGAATTGGCGGGCAAGTCTCGCATCAACCGCCGGTGGGCCTCGGCCAGGGCATGGTAGGGCATCGTCGGAAACACATGGTGCAGGGCGTGAAACCGCAACCCAATCGGTGCCCACAGCCCTCCCACTAGCGGCTTCCCCGGATAGTTCACCGAGTCGAGCAACTGTTCGACGAACGTCATCTCGCTGTCCCCCAGGTGCGTCCAACGATGCGCTCCTAGTGTCCGCAACGCATTGATCCCCACGATAAACACTCCGCTCAGATAGACGTGCAGCAAAAACGTGGCGGGAAGGGGCTCGCTAAACAGAATGCCACCCGCCCACACCGTTCGCAATCCGATAAACCACACGAACAGAAACGTCAAAAACTCTTGAAGCCGCATGATGCGTAAGGTTTTTTGTGTGGGCAAGGGTCGAATGTACGTCGGATCCATGATCATCGACGAGGCATGTTGATGCACCCAAGTGCGCAACCGGGGACTGAACCAGGTCAGGGGCGTTAGCAGCCCAAAACGAATGACCGCGAGCGCCGGAATGAAAACAATCTGCGACAGGTAAAACAAAATCTGCCAGGCCGGTAACCGCGCCAAGGGAATATATTCGCCATCTTCCTTGGTGCCGTAATGTTTGCGTCGATGATGGTCCAAATGCGTGTAATAGACAAACGACGGTATCAAAAATGGTATTCCACAAAGCGTATTCCAGACCAACCGAAACAGAGAGAACTCGCCTGCCCGGATGTGCACGAGCTCGTGGATAAACAACGAGCAACGATAAATCAACAGGGAAGAGATCACAAACGCCACGATCCGAATCGGCCAACGCCAGGCCGCGTCGGCCGTGATCCACTCCGGAAAATCGACCAGCTGAAAACACACAATCCCCACGGTCCAACTGAGCAGCAAGTCGGGCCAATAAACCCAAGGATTGGGGGTGAAGAACTCGCCGACAATGCTGCGGGCCTCGGAGAGCGAGAATTCTTCTGCTGCTGGGGATGACAACTCATCAGCGATGCTAGGATTGGTAGTCTGCATGGTCGGTCAAGCTGGGGTGACGGATATTCTCGGAAACCACTTTCCCGCGAAACAATGCTTTGCTCCAGCTTGGAGTTTAACGCTCGGGAGGGCCGCTGACCAGCCGAGCAAGTAGGGTTGTTGTTGCTTGCCGCTTCGCAAGATAAACTAATCCCGAAGGGAAACTTGGTGCGATTTCCCTGGCATGTGTCCGCGCGCTCCTTTTTGGCACAGCCCACGGGGCGAGCTGGTGGGTCCATGCGGCCAAGAGAATCGAAGTCCAGACTTCCGGGCACCCCCCCCAAGCGACTGAGTGAGTTCAATCTGTGCATGAAGTAGTCATCACTGGAATCGGAATCGTTTGCCCCGTGGGCATCGGCCACCAAGTGGTGTGGTCGGCCATTGAGCAGCGCGCCAGCGGCATTCGAACCATTCAACGGCTCGTCGAGTGCGGTTTCCCTTTCACTATCGGGGGAGAAGTCCCTGATTTCGACGGCAAGCAGTACATTCAACCCCGCAAAAGTCTCAAGGTCATGTGCCGAGAAATTCAACTCGGCATCACAGCCGCCGAGTTGGCATGGGCCGATGCGGGACTCCCAAATTCCCCGGACGCACCTTGTCAGATCGACCCGGAACGCCTGGGGGTAGTCTTGGGATCGAACGTGTATCGCTCCGAAATCGATGAGCTGGGACCCCTGTACCAGGAAGCGACAAAAAACGGAAAGTTCGTTTTGGGCACCTGGGAATCCGCCATGAAGAAACTCTATCCCCTGTGGATGCTCAAGTACCTACCGAATATGACCGCCTGTCAGATCGGCATTGCCAAAGATGCGCGGGGCCCGAACAACACGATTACCTTGGGCGAAGTTTCGGGGCTCTTGGCAATTATCGAAGCTGCTGATTCGATCTCTCGGGGACACGCCGATATCATGCTCACTGGTGCGACGGGCTCGATGCTTTCCTGGGTCGATGTGTGCTGGAAAGGTGGCGCAGGAATGTCGCGGAACAATGCCGATCCCGCGGGGGCGACTCGACCGTTCGACAAGCGGCGGGATGGTTTTGTGATGAGCGAAGGGGCAAGTGTCTTCGTACTCGAAAGCCGGGTCCATGCCGAACAACGGGGGGCAAACATTTGGGGCACTGTTCTCGGCCACGGCCGTAGATGTGAAGTGGTGCCCCGGGGGAAATCCCTGACAGGTTCTGCAATCTCGCAAGCCATTCAAGCTGCACTGAGCATGGGTGGGATTTCTCCTCAAGAGGTCGGGCATGTCAGTGCCCACGGATTAGCCACCCCAGCCGACGATGCCATCGAAGCGGCCGCGATCCACCAGACCTTGGGGGAAGTTCCGGTCACGGCCCCCAAGAGCTTTGTGGGAAACAGTGGCCCCTCGGGGGGATCGCTGCAATTGGCCTTCAGCCTGCTTGGCTTGCAGCACAATACGATTCCTCCAACCCTGAATTGCGACCAACCTGATTGTCCGATCCAAGTGGTAACGCAACCTCAGCGCCCTACCAGTCCGGTTTTCATGACACTCAGCCACAACCTCACAGGACAGGCGGTTGCCTTGCTGGTGAACGGTTCGCCCTGATGACCCGCGGAGCTGGTAGGTCGGAACAAGGTAATCCGCAGTTCCGGCAATTCGGAAGAAGGCGCGAGTTACGAGTTGCGCGGCGCGAG
>CALMBE010000253.1 GCA_937860165.1 uncultured Planctomycetaceae bacterium | reverse complement strand
CGCCGACCCCCCGGTCATGCCCGATGCCAATGGCAATTACCCCATTCCGATCCCCGGCAAAACAAAAGTCATCTAATCCAGGAAGCCGCGATCAGCGGTCGCTCTTTCCAATCGATTGCAACCGCTGATCGTGTGCCCCTCCATGATTCAGTCCATTGACCATGTGAACCTCGTGGTCCGCGACCTGCAGCGGATGAAGATTTTTTATCGCGATGTGCTGGGATTCTCCGTCTCCAAAGAAGTGAGTATCTCAGGTGCCTGGATCGATGAAGTGGTGGGGCTGGCCGGAGTGGAAGCCGATGTGGTGTATCTCGATCTCCCCGCTGGCCCGCGGATCGAGCTGATCGCTTACCGCCGACCGCCGTTGGTCGAATTGACCGCAAAGAATTCCCCCCATCTGCACGGCCTACGGCACATTGCGTTTCGAGTGGCAGATATCGACACGCTCGTGGCAAGACTGACAACCGCGGAGGTGGAGTTCTTCAGCGATGTCAAGACGGTTCCCGATGCTCAGGTCACTTACTCGGGCGGGGTCCGCAAGAGGCTCGTCTATTTTCGTGACCCGGAAGGAAACCTGCTCGAATTCTGCGAGTATCGGTGAAGTGTTTGCTTTGATTGAATCGAGCGGAGTTGAACCACGACGGCACAACGGACACGACGGAAGAAGGGCTGTCGGCTGTCGGCCAAAGAAACTTACAACACCAACCACCAGCCACTTACCACCATTCTTCTTCGTGCCCTTGGTGGCTTCGTGGTAAAAATCTTAGCGCTGAGTATTAACTCACCACGTTTTGTGGGTTTCCCGTCAGATACGAGGCGACATTTTCTACCGCGACCTGCAGCAATCGAGCCCGACTGCTGCGGGTCGCCCAGGCTAGATGAGGCGTGACGAAGCAATTGGGGGCACCCACCAACGAGTGATCCTCGGCGGGGGGTTCGGTCGCCAAGACATCAAGCCCCGCCCCGGCCAATTTGCCGCTCCGCAGGGCTTCGCTCAAGGCCTGTTCGTCGACCAGGGGTCCCCGTGCGGTGTTGATCAAGAAGGCAGTGGGTTTCATCATCGCCAGTCGCTCCGAGTTAATCAGAGAGCATGTCTCGGGCGTTAGCGGGCAGTGAAGACTCACGACATCGGCCTCGCGGAAAAGCGTTTCCATGTTGACGAGTTCGACGTAATCGGGAACTTCACCCCGTGAACGAGTTGTCGCGATCACGCGCATCCCAAAGGCATCGGCCAATCTGGCAACCGCGCGACCGATGTCGCCCAGACCCACGATGCCGAGTGTCAATCCAGTAAGTTCCGTCAGTGGCCCTTCCCAAAAACACCAATCGGGTGCCGCGGCCCATTTCCCCTCACGCACAGCGTTCGCATGGTCTCCGACGCGCTGGGTAAGATTCAATAAATGTGCGAAGACCATTTGTGCTACCGAGTCGGTGCTGTAGTGAGGGACATTGGTCACGACGATGCCTCTTGCCCGGGCCGCTGGCAAGTCAACGATCTCGATCCCGGTTGCATTTACTCCCAGGTATCGCAAATTGGGGAGCTGATTGATCGTCTCCCGCAAGAACAGTACCTTGTTGGTAAGCACGATCTGAGCTTCGCGAGCCCGAGGAATGATTTGTTCCGCCCTGGTACGGTCGTAGATCGTGCAATCACCTAGTTCAGTGAGCCCTTCCCAGGACAAATCGTCTTGCGTGAGTGTGTATCCATCAAGGACAGCAATTTGAGTTTTCATGGAAGGACTCCTTTCTAACGGTCAATTGGACTAGTACAGTTTATCGGGTAAACCACTTACTAATCGATAGGTACCGAACATGAAGTTACTGCGTTATGGTCCCCTGGGGGAAGAACGGCCCGGAATCCTGGACGCCCGAGGGGAGGTTCGTTCCTTAGCCGGTGTGATTCCCGATCTTACCGGGGAATTCCTTTCCGATGACACCTGGCGGCGATTGCGGGAATTGGATGTCGACTCCTTGCCTCGCGTGGAGCCGGGAGTGCGCTTGGGGCCTTGCGTCGCAGATGTGGGTAAGATCGTGGCCATCGGCCTCAACTATGCCGACCATGCCGCGGAGACAGGGGCCAAAATTCCCTCCGAACCCGTTGTGTTTATGAAAGCTACTACTGCGATCTGCGGACCTTACGACGACCTGGAAATCCCCCGTGGCTCGCAGAAAACCGATTGGGAAGTCGAGCTGGGGGTCGTGATCGGCCGCCGTGCCAAGTATGTGGAACTGGAACAGGCCTTCGATCATGTGGCGGGTTACTGTGTCGTGAATGACGGGTCGGAACGCGAATTCCAAATCGAGCGTTGTGGAACCTGGGACAAAGGCAAAGGGTGCGACACGTTCGCCCCTTTGGGCCCGTGGCTAGTCACGCGAGACGAGGTGCCTGACCCTCAACAATTAAAACTGTGGCTCGAAGTCGACGGCCATCGTTACCAAAACGGCACCACGAACAACATGATTTTTAGCGTTGGGAAACTCGTTTCCTATCTGAGTCATTTTATGACATTGATGCCTGGAGATGTCATCACTACCGGCACGCCCCCCGGTGTCGGCATGGGCCAGAAACCTCCCGTATATCTCAAGCCAGGACAAGCAGTACGGTTGGCAGTCGAGGGACTCGGTGAGCAGATACACCGAACCGTGGCGGGTTAGTTCGGCAGGGGAAGGTGGTGTCCTGCGGGGAATGCGGAATTCGGAATGCGGTAAGAAACAGTCCCTCGTTCCAACTCTCACGCCGGATTTTCTTAATTCAATCCCGCATTCCGCATACGATTTCTCCCCCGGAATTGTGCCAACCACTCTTGGTTTTCTTCACCCCACCTTGCGAACCACACCGGTTACCACGCCCAGCACTTTGACATTGCGGCAATAGATCGGCTTCATCGAGGAATTGGCTGGCTGGAGGCGGACCCGGTTGGCTTCGGGATACCAGTATTTGAGTGTCGCTTCCCCTTCGTCGGTGAGCGCGACAACGATATCCCCCTTGTCGGCGGTGCGGGCCTTGCGGCAGATGACCAAGTCACCATCGGCAATGGCCGCCTCGATCATGGAATCCCCCTTCACTTTGAGAGCGAACAGATTTTTTTGGCCAAACCAATCACTGAATTCAAACCGGTCGGCTTGTTCGATGGCTTCGGTGAGATTTCCCGCCGCCACCAAACCAACCAAGGGGAGGCCTTCGTTTTCCTTGGCCATGTCGGTTAGCTGGATCGCCCGCGACATGTTGGGCTCCCGGGTAATTAGCCCTTTTTTCTCCAATGCCTTGAGATGACACATCACTCCATTGGGGGAACTAATCTCAAAATACTCGCCAATCTCCCGGACCGTGGGGCCATATCCGCGAACATTGATTTTTTCCCGGATGAAATCGAAGACCTGACGTTGGCGTTGGGTGAGTTGGTCGAGCGACATGGGTAAGTCCTTTTCAGCTGTTTTTCCCGATTCTTGCCTTTATTGCCCGGTAACCACTGACCTTGGGCAATAGAAATTCAAACGTGGGCTCACCCTCAGCATAATATACGTGCGTACAGATAGCAAGTGCATCCGTACACTATTTTGATCATTCACTGATTTGGTGCTCGGGCTGGGGATCGGGAACTGGGGGGGAATGCGGAATACGGAATGAGAATTGCGGAATGTTAACGGCCCCCCGTTGCACCCCTCATACCGCATTTCCAAGTTCCACTCCGCACTCGACATTCCGCATTCCGCACTCCCCCCCAGGTCCGTTAGACTGGGGGGTTCATCGAGAAAAAAATCGCTCGCTCTGGAAATCTTCGGGCGAGTGAAAGCAGTTGAGTATTCGCGACCCCCACTACTTCGCTTGTCATTGCCGCACTAGCCATGCCATTGGAAACCCCAGATCGGCCCCGCTGGACATTGGGAGTAATCGGGCCTGTTGTTTCTCGGCAGCGGTTTTGCTGCCTTGATCTACGAAGTTGTGTGGTTTCACCTCCTACGACTGGTAATCGGCGGGTCATCGATTTCGTTGGGAATTGTCCTGGCAAGTTTCATGGGGGGTATGTGTCCAGGGCCAATGACTTTTTCACAATGGCGGGTGCCATGGCCACGGCGGTACTCC
>CALMBE010000252.1 GCA_937860165.1 uncultured Planctomycetaceae bacterium | reverse complement strand
GTTGGCTGATCAAAGAATATCTTCTCAAGCAACCAATTGAGTATTTCAATGATTGGGAATCAAACCTTACCATGCTCCGTTACGACGGCCAAGTGTTTGTCCGAGGTGCCGCTGCCTGAACGTTGTGCAGTCGTGTTCGACCTAGACGATACACTCTACCAAGAGCGAGACTACGTTGAATCAGGATTCCGCGCAGTGGCTGAGTATATCCATGCGCATACAGGCTGTGAAATCTATGAGCAGATGCTGACGCTATTGAAGCAAGGCGAATTGGATGTCTTCGGAATGATTATCACGAAAACACAATGCCCGCTCGATAAAGCGGCACTGATCCAGACTTATCGTGACCATCAACCAGCACTAACACTTTCGGCAGAGGTAGCACAGTTGCTTGGCAAACTTCTTGAGAGTGGCTGTCAACTTGGCATAATCACTGATGGTAGGTCGCTAACACAGAGAAACAAGATTCGAGCTTTGGGTCTAGAAAAATGGATCAATGAAATCGTCATCTCGGAAGAGTTGGGAGCTGAAAAGCCCTCCCCTGTTGGCTTCCTGCAGATGCAGAATCGATTTGCTTCTTGCCAAATGGTTTATGTTGGAGATAACCCCACAAAAGACTTTGTGACACCTAATCGGCTCGGGTGGATCACCGTCTGTTTGCGGGCGACCGCGAAGAACATCCACCCGCAAGAACTCGATGACGTAATGTCGGATTTTAGGCCGGATTACTTGATAGATAGGCTAAGCTAGAAACTTAGCGAGAACGGCGGAGCTTAACTGGACAGCGCCAGGTTCATGGGAGCTAGCATGATTAAGTCCATGGCACAAAGGAGCTCGTGACAAAGTGATTGCATAACGGGGTGATTTCGATAGTGTTCTCGCAACTCATGACACAAAGGCAACTTAATGGTGCTATCATCGCCCAAGGTGGCGCTGTCCAGTTAAGCTCGGAGAGTCGTGCTACTCTGAACATAACCCGAACTTTAAGCTGTGACAAAGCACTAGTTTTGTCGGCGAACAACAGGAATTAAGCCAAGGCATCGAGAACCAAGTCTCCGACTTCACTGGTCGTGAATCCCATCTTCCCGGCTGACTGGCTTTTCATTTTGGTCCCCGTCACATGCATGATGGCGCTCATGACTCGCTCGGAAGCCGTGGATTGGCCGAGTTGTTCGAGCATCATGCTAACGGCATTGATGGTGGCGATGGGGTTAATTTTCCCCGTACCGGTGTACTTGGGAGCGCTGCCACCCATCGGTTCGAACATGCTCACGCCACCCGGCTCGGGATTGATATTTCCCCCAGCCGCGACACCCATGCCCCCCTGGATCATGCCGCTCAGGTCGGTGATGATGTCGCCAAACATGTTGGTGGTGACAATCACATCGTAGTATTCGGGATTTTTTACGATCCACATGCAGCAGGCGTCGACGTGGTTATAGTCGGCTTCGATATCGGGATATTCGGTGGCGACTTCCTTGTAAGTACGCCACCACAGGTCGTGACCCGTAGTGAGCACATTGGTCTTGGCAACCAGGGTAAGTTTCTTGCCCTTGGGGTTGTTTCGCCTGCGGGTGTACTCAAAAGCGTAGCGGATGCAGCGTTCACATCCCCGCCGGGTGTAGATCGCCATCTGGGTAGCAACTTCGTGGGGAGTTCCCTTGTGCATGAATCCACCAGCACCGCAATAGAGGTCCTCAGTGTTTTCTCGGACGACGACAAAATCGATGTCCTCGGGTCCCTTGTCCTTGAGCGGAGTTTCGACGCCAGGAAATAATTTCACGGGTCGCAGATTGATGTATTGATCGAGGCCGAACCGGAGGTCAAGTAAAAGTTTGCGCTCGAGAATTCCTGGGGCTACCTCGGGGTGTCCCACGGCTCCCAGGAGGATCGCATCGAACTTACGGAGCTGGTCCAGACCATCGGCTGGCAGGGCCTCGCCGGTCTTGAGGAGGCGATCGCCTCCCCAATCGAGATGGGTGAGTTCAAGTCGATCGGCAAATTTTTCGAGTTTCGCAACCGCCTTGAGGACTTTCACCCCCTCGGCCGCTACTTCTGGGCCAGTGCCATCACCACCAATCACAGCAATCTTCATGGGACTCGCAGCTACCTATCTTGAGAATTAAGTTTTCATCAAGCGAACAATTTTACTGCATGTTCGTGACCAGCGGGAGGGGGCTGAAATACGGTAGTGGTACACTTTGGCCACCAACATGTAGGAGCGGTCTCTGACCGCGAGAGTCTTAAGGACTCTCGGCGACAAGAGTCGCC
>CALMBE010000251.1 GCA_937860165.1 uncultured Planctomycetaceae bacterium | reverse complement strand
GCCTGCCGATCGGCGCGCGGCCGAAGCTCGACCTGCTGCAGTCGGTGCAGGTCTCCTCGCTCGCCCGCCGCCAGGTGCCGCTTGCGCAGATCACGCACTACGCGGCCGAAGACGCGGACATCGTCGATGCGGCCATCGAAGTAATCGCCCGTGGCAGCCAAGACTCCTTCTCCTACTTTGAAGGTACTCGAGTTGCTGCCGTAGCTCGTGCAGCTGGAACCCCCCGCGGCCAGTTCCACGCCATCGACGTAAATTTTCAAGCCAGCGCCAGCGCCAACTGCCACTACATGCGACCATTTGCCCGTTGGCAATTGATGCGTGGCACTTACAGATCCACCGCCGGAAGTCCAGAGATCAATTTGGTTAGTTAGGGTGTCGATTCCCAATTCCACCAAACCGTTCTGCCCGATGAACGATTTATCGGGGGTCGTGTTGTCGGGGCGGACCCAGAGTGAGAGTGAGAATTCGGTCCGATTATTCAGTAAACTCTGCCCCGCGGAGACATACTGACTCGTGCCGTTGAGATCAACGGCTGTGCCGTTGGTAGTGACGTTTGAACCTGTCACTCCAAGGGTGGGACTACCGACATAGGTGGCATCGTTGCCTGCGGCAGCAGAATCGTCGGCGGCCACGCCACTGGATTCGTTGAGCTTCCAGTGGGCCAATAGTCCGGAGAGCTCACTGATTTCGGAATTTTGTAGATACCGATCATAGATTCTGAAATCGCGCAGCGCTCCTTCCCAGTATTCGCTGCTTCCCGTGCGAGTACCAAACGACAACGTACCGGCAGCTTGATCCACGAGATTGACCGGACTAGTCCCGCTGGCAGTCAGTTCTCCATCGATATAAACGCTGTAAGCGTCCGTGGCCTGATTGAACTGGGCGACCACATGGTACCAACGATCTAAACCGGTTACGTCAGTCGATGCAAACGGTTCATTTCCCACGAAGGGCGAAGCACCCAAGTCGAACGATATCAAACCCGTAGTTTCGAGCCGCGCTTCCCAATTGCCGCTGATGCCAAACAAGCGTTGCCGCGCTGCGGGCAATCCCGAACCTCGCATCCAGAATGCGACGGCTCCGGTGCCGGGGGGATCGAAGGAGCTGGTGGTTGCGGCCACGTCTCCGACTCCATTGAATGCGGCAGCGGTGTGTCCAGCGCAATCGCTGGTCCAGGTGGCACCGGTGAGGCTTGCGCTACTGGCTAGTCCGGAACTATCGGCTGCGGTAGTCCCGGCAGCTTCGTTGAATTTCCAGTGACCGAGGAGGCCGTAGAGCTCAGCAACTTCGGTGGCCGTGATGGCCCGATTGTAGACGCGGACCTCGTCGACCAATCCAATGAGATATTGATTGGCAGGATTGTTGCTGCGCCCGGCGATGCGCAGGTCATTGAGTGCCTTGTGTGCATCTCCTAAGTTCCCGGCACCAGCGTAGGTTTCTTTCAATATGCCATTCACATAGGTCTTGGCCGTGCCGGAGTCGTATGTTACGACAATGTGAGACGTCATATTGTTGGAAACAAAGGCCCCAGTGGTATGCCAGGCCCAGCCGGGGGTGGTATTGGTGAAGGCCCATTGCACTTCGCCTGCCGCTGTTAGGGCCACTTCATACTCGCCTTCCTTGTTGACAATCATGCGGACGGCGTTGGCCGTGGCGGATGGTTTCACCCAAGCCGACATGGTCACTGCTTCGGTTGTACGGAGTGGAGTTCTCTCCGTCACGGCGACATAATCATCCGTTCCATCGGCGGACATGGCATAATCGTAGACGCCCGGTTGACCGATGGTCGGCGAGTTGGTGTAGGTTCCATGGAAGCCCATGCCCGAGGAATCGGAAGCGGTCGTTCCCGAGGTTTCGTCGAGCTTCCACCGACCAACCAGGCCATAGAGCTCGAGTATTTCCGTGGCATCGATGGCGCGGTTGTAGATCCGGACATCGTCGATCACACCGCTGAAATACTCAGCGCCGCTCCAAGAACCTATTGAGAAAGTGGAAGTGTTTGCTACTGGAACAGATGTCGTGGAGCTACTGAGAACTGCGACGCCATTCACATAAAGCGTAACTTGGTTTGTCGAATTATTGAAGGTCGCTGCGAAATGATACCAAGTGTTAGCTTTAAGATTGACATTCGTCGAGGTGAAATCGACCCAGCTTGTTCCATCGTGAAAGCCGAAACTGACTTCATCCCCATAGGTGTCGAAATAATAGTTGTTTCCCTTACTGGCAATCGTGCGCCATGCGACAGTGAGATTATTGGTTTGTACCCAAGCGGAAAACGACATATCTTCCACCAAGGACAGGCTCGCGTGATGTGGGACATTGACGTAGTCGTTGGTGCCGTCGCATTGCAGGGCGTTGCTGCGCGCCCCCGATGTCCAGGTGGGACCATTATTCAATGTGCCGTTATTGCCGATGCCGGAGGAATCGCCGGCGGTCGTGCCGCTCGTTTCATTCAATTTCCAGTGACCGACGAGGCCATACATCTCGACGATCTCGGTCGGAGTTAAGGCGCGGCGGTAGATTCGCACGTCGTCCAGCGTTACGTTCGAGCCAGCGTACCAGGGATCGTCGCCCACATAAAGCGGGCCGGAATTGCCGGTCGTCGTCCCGATGATCGTGTACGTCGAGTCGAGCGCTCCGTTGATATAACACTTGTAGCTTGTGCCAGAGCGGATGATCGCGACGTGCGACCACTGGCCCGACGACAACGCCGTTATAGAGTCAGTGCCTTCGTTCCAGCTGTAGGTCGTGCTAATGCGGTAGTGGATCTTGTTAACCGTTGGCTGAAGCCAGATTCCCGGGCCCCGTTCCAGATTGGTCGATCCTTTATGAACCAACGGTCTCCAAGTCCCAGCGCCTGCGTTTGGCTTGACCCACATCGCCACGGAGAAGTCGGCGTTGTTCGCTCCCAGGTCGTTCAGCGACGACGTCGCGGCCCTGCTGACGTACTGCGCATTGCTCGGAAAAGAGACGCCCGACTGCCGCCGGGCGGCACCGCCAAGCGTGGGCGATCCGACGTAGGTCCCCGTGTTTTCGTAGGCCGACGAGTCGGTCGCCGTCGTACCGCTCGTCTCGTCGAGCTTCCAGTGGAGTCGCAGAGAGTACAATTCTTTGATGTCGGACGCCGACAACACGCGATTGTAGACTCGTACGTCGTCGATCACCGCGTTGAGGTACTTGCCGTCCTCGCGTCGGCCGATCTGTACCGACCGCGTCCCGTCGTAAGGACTTCCGGTAAACGTAGTTCCCGTCGCGACCAGGCTGCCGTTAACGTAAAGCTTGTTGGCCACGCCAGGAGCGAACGTCATGGCAACATGCACCCACGTGCCCGTCGTAAACGTCGTCGTCGAATAACCGATTTCGTTGTGCGTGCTGCCGCTTTGCTGCCAGTACGAAGCGCCGGCATACCACGTCGTGCTATCGTTTCGATAGACGTAGAGCGCCCACTCCCAGGCGCTGGAGGTCCCTTTCGCGGCGATTGGCGCCCGCGACGTGCCCGTTGAAGGAATCGTCGTCACCTTCACCCACCCCGCCACCGTCTGCCCCGTGCTCGTATGCTTGCTGAACTCCGCGTTGTCGGCGATCGTCACGTAGTCATCGGAGCCGTCGAACGACACGGCGGTGCTGCACTGGCCGGTTTGATTGAGCGTGGGCGCGTTCGTGTACGTGCCGTTACGGCCGTTGCCCGACGAGTCGCTCGCGGTCGTGCCGCTGGTCTCGTTGAGCTTCCAGTGGCCGACCAGCCCCGTGGTGATGTCAGCCGCAGCCTGCGACGCCATGCAACACGTCAGGACGGCGCATCGCAAGGCGAACTGATATTTGGCAGAAGAAAATGGCATAACGGACTCCTTCGGAAGCGAAATGCTAAGCTATCGGGCGGAGTAGAATCTTCCCCTCGTGGAACGCAACAACCCACCTAAAAGGCGGGCTGTTGGGCGTATTTCAATTTTCGTTTGGGTGCAATCCATCATGTTAAACCGAGCAAGGTTCCTGCAAGGTACGATACACCCCATCGAGCACATCGCAGCGAGCAATCAGGCCCAACAAGCGACCGTTCTCGACCACCGGTACCCGGCGGACGCGGTGGACGATACAGAGGTCGGCTACCTTGCGAATCGGATCGTTCGGCCCGACGGTGATCAGATCGGAGGTCATGTGTTTAAGTACTTTTTCTTCACGGATGTTTTCATCGTAGGCAATCGCCAAGAGGGCAAATTCCGTGACGATACCGATCAACATTCCCTGGGGATCCGTCACCGGGAGGCCCGAGATTCGTTGGAGCAATAACAGTTCGATGGCTTCCTGGACGGTCGCAGTGGGGCTGATCGTTACGACGTCCTCGGTCATGATGTCACGTGCGGTGAGCATAAGTGTGAGTCCTTTGATGCTGGCGATGGCGGTAGAAGATCGGACCGGGAGTTGGCCCACAGAGTTCCTCGCAAGTCTAGTTCGCAAAACAACGGGGGAGTGCGAATTCGGGAGGGACATCCTACAATCGTTAAGATCGGCAGACGAGGGTGTAGGGTGCAGGATGGAGGGGAGAGGAGGTAGGGGAGAGGGGGCTGTCATTCCCGCGCAGGGCTTGCCCCTCGCGGGAATGACAACCATGGCAAACCGAAAACTGATCGGCCATGGCAGGGCCAATTAGTATTTCACAATGGAGGGTGCCATGGCCACGGCGG
>CALMBE010000250.1 GCA_937860165.1 uncultured Planctomycetaceae bacterium | reverse complement strand
TTGGGATGCCAGCTCCCATCAACACGTAATCGACACCTGCGAGTATGGCTCCGAACAGCGACGGTAGAGTGGGAAGTTGAATTTTCTCCAAGTAATTGATGCCGACTAAACCATCATGTTCTTCCTTGGCTAAGAACACTTCGGCGTAGTTCGCCAGAACAATCAATTCAAGTTGTTCTTGAGTCGGAGCTTCGGTCAGCATCTTCATTGGAGTAAAGGGGGTATTCGCTGCTTTGCCCTTTGGCAAGAAATAGCGATCAAGCACGCGCTTTGCGATTTGTGGTAGAGGAAATTCAGAGAAAGCCCTTCGCAAGGCCCCACCTGGATCACCTAACTGCAAGCGGCGCACTAGGACAGCGTCTAGCGCCGTCCCTGATACAACACCCAGTTGGCCAGCCATAGAAACAGCCTTTGCCAAAGGCCATGAGGAGACAGCGACACCCATTCCCCCCTGAATAATGATCGGATGCTGACTTTGCATCTTGTTGATTCCTTCTTATTTTGTGAGGGTTGTTGTTTCTTGTGTTGGGTAGGTTTCGCTTTTTTCGAAGTGAGACTCGTATCAATCGTCATCACTTTCGTCTCTTCGCATAATGGCGTGACACTTCCTGGTTCGGCAAGGACATCCGCAATCGTCGTGTCGCGAAACTGTTCCTCTACCGTAACCATCGCACGATCTAGACGTCGATGCAGCGGACAAAGTTTAGAACCATGTGATTTAATGCCCAAAGGGCACTCGATAATTCGCTGGAATGGCTCAACTGCATCAACCACTTCCCAGACGGTCAATTCACTTGGCTTTTTGTTCAGGATGAAGCCGCCGTGCAGTCCTCTTTGCGACTTAACCAGTCCGGTGCGTACCAAGCCTTGCATCAGCTTCGACAGATAGGGTGCCGGCACCTGTGTGAGCTTAGAAATTTGCTGAGCCGTGCAAGGCAGACCGTCGTGCTGGGCAATGGTTACGATGGCACGCAATGCGTATTCAACCGTTTGTGAAATCATAGGCGCTCTGCTTGGGAACCGGAAATAAATTAAGATAAAAAGACCTTGACATCCTTTATAGCGACCGATAAATTGGTTTGCAATAAGGAATTATGGATCGTCATATCCGTTGTATGTGTCTGAAAGTCGTATTGACCTTGTTTATCAGTACAGAAAACGTTTTTTGCGGAGTTCTCAGGGCGGGAAAAAGATGTCGCACAATACCCCTAGTTCGCTTACGCTACCTAGACTGTTGGATGCTGACGTAACGGTAGGTCGAGCTTTTGAAGGAATTAGCAACCTCCCTCAGAGGATTGTTGTCTCCCTCGCCACAATCTGTCTTCTTTCAGTTCTTCAGTGTTCCTTAGCTCAAGGACAGGACACACCGGATTACTTTCGTCAAAACTGCATCAGTTGCCACACAATCGGTGGAGGGCGACTTACAGGTCCTGATTTAAAGGACGTTACGACGAGGCAAGATCGACAATGGTTGACGAAGTTCCTGATGAATCCCCGAAATGTGATCGATAGCAGCGACCCCTATGCCAAAAAGATTTTCGAGGAATCACGCAACGTTCCAATGCCCACTCCACCGGGAATCACTGCCGATCGGGCTGAGAAACTACTCGACTTGATTGAGGCGGAGTCACAGCTCGAAGAATCACAGTTCAAGGGATTGCAAGTCTCTACCGAACCATTCACGGATGCAGATCGTGCGCGAGGTCGAAACATATTTCTCGGGCCACTTCGATTGATGGATGGGGGAACCGCTTGTGTTTCTTGTCACAGCATGCATGGCACGCCAGCGCTTGGTGGGGGCCGACTGGGGCCCGATTTGACCAACGTGTATAACCGACTCGAGGGTCGTGTTGCGTTAAGTGCTTGGTTGATAGCACCCGGTACCGAGACGATGCAACCCATCTTTAAGAATCATCCCTTGTCAGCGGATGAAATTCATGCCTTGGTCGCCTATTTCGAATCGACCGCTGCTGAGGGTCCAGCAGATAATTCTGCAAATCGCATAACGTTTCTGCTCTCGGGACTGGCTCTGGCCGTGATGGGAGTGTTCATGTTCGATGTCATTTGGAAGCGGCGTTTTCATTCCGTTCGTAGAGCGCTAGTCGCCGCAAATACCTCTCGAGGTAAATCATGAGTGTATTGGATGCGATCGCTTGGATCCGTGATGAAGTAAATCCCAAAGGCCGTAGTTGGGAAGAATTCTATCGCAACCGCTGGCAACACGACAAAATTGTTCGCAGCACTCACGGGGTCAATTGCACTGGCGGCTGCACCTGGCAGATTCACGTTAAGGATGGAATTGTTACCTGGGAAATGCAGGGTCTAGATTACCCGGTGCTTGAATCGGGCATTCCGCCCTATGAACCGCGTGGCTGTCAGCGAGGTATTTCATATAGTTGGTATCTCTACAGTCCCCTGCGGGTTAAGTATCCGTACATTCGCGGAGCTATGTTGGATTTATGGCGAGAAGCCCGGGGGAATCACGAGGATCCGGTCGATGCTTGGAAGAGCATGGTCGAGAATCCCGACTCGCGTCGCCGCTGGCAACGGGCACGTGGTAAAGGTGGGCTGCGGCGGACGGATTGGGAGACCGTTTTAGAGATCATTGCAGCCTCCTTGGTCCATACGATCAAGTCTCATGGTCCCGATCGCATTGCCGGTTTCTCGCCGATTCCTGCGATGTCCATGATTAGTTATGCGTCGGGTGCTCGACTGCTCCAGTTGTTGGGTGGAGTTTCGCTCTCGTTCTACGATTGGTACTGTGACCTGCCGACAGCTTCGCCTGAGACTTGGGGTGAACAGACCGACGTCGCAGAAAGCGCTGATTGGTATCACGCCAAATTGCTGGCCGTCATGGGGTCGAATTTGAACATGACCCGCACGCCCGACTGCCACTTCGCAGCCGAAGCGAGGCACAACGGATCGAAGATGTGGGTCTTCTCGCCGGACTTCAGTCAGGTCTCCAAGTATGCCGACGAGTGGATCGACATCAATGCTGGCCAGGATGGCGCCTGGTGGATGGCGGTCAATCATGTGCTTTTAACGGAGTTTCATCACAAACGGCAGGTTCCTTATTTTGACAAGTACACTCGCAAGTTTACGGACGCGCCGTTTCTGGTGGAACTAAAAAAGGGTGCCGATGGCATCGTACGGCCAGGGCAACTGCTGCG
>CALMBE010000249.1 GCA_937860165.1 uncultured Planctomycetaceae bacterium | reverse complement strand
AAAAAACCCCGACTGCGGTTGGCGGAACGGACACATCAAGCCTGCCATTCTGACGGGAGACAGGCGTCTTTCTCTACCACTAAGATGCCGTCTCGGAGGAAACAGACATCGTTGACGTCTCGATCGGGACAATCGCCCGGATTGAGAATCCGAGATCCTGGACCAATCCGGCAATTCTTATCGACGATGGCTCGCTCGATGAGTGACCCATCCCCAATTCCCATGGCGGGCCAACTGTCGGAGTGCTGTTTCGAATCGCGATCTTTCTCATAAAAATCGGCACCCATGATTACCGAGTCCCGTATAGAAACATTGCGGCCAATTTTGCAGCGCAAACCGATGACACTGTTAGCGATGTGGGCGCCAGATTCAATGATGCACCCGTCGGCAACAAGGCTCCCTTCGATCGTGGCTCCGTCGAAGCGAGTTGGAGGTAGAAATCGTGGACGCGAATAAATTGGTGCCGCTTGGGTGGTCAATTCAAAAGGTGCTTCAGGACGCGCCAGTTGCAGATTGGCTTCAAAAAAGGAACGGATCGTACCGATGTCTTCCCAGTAACCGTCGAAGAGGTGCAATTGAACTTTGCGGTTGTCGATAGCTGACGGGAACACTTCTTTGCCAAAGTCGCTGTGCTGGTTGTCTTCGAGGACTTGGTTGAGGACTTCGGCGTTGAAAACATAGATTCCCATACTGGCCAGACAGTCGCGACCGTGGCTCGGAAGTCCTTGGGCGTCGATCCAGTCAGGAGCAGTTCGGACGGGGGCGAGAGCGTCTTCGGATTTAGGTTTTTCAGCAAATCGCACCACACGACCGGAGTCGTCGGCACGCATGATGCCGAGTCCGGAGGCCTCGGAGGAATGGACCGGCTTGGCGGCAATGGTAATTTCGGCCCCGGAATCGCGGTGCGTCTTGAGCATCTGCCGAAAGTCCATGCGGTAGAGTTGATCGCCCGAGAGAATTACCACGTCCTTGACCCCAGGCTGGGTAAGATACCTGAGGTTTTTGCGAACAGCATCGGCCGTGCCTTGATACCAATCGGTTCCTTCGGCCATGGTTTGTTGGGCTGCCAGTATTTCGACAAAACCGCCGCTGAAATTATCAAACCGGTAAGTCCCTCGAATGTGCCTGTGCAAACTCACAGAAAGGAATTGCGTAAGCACATAGATGCGATTGAGGCCGCTGTTGAGGCAATTCGAGAGAGGGATATCGATCAAGCGATATTTCCCTGCCAACGGCACCGCAGGTTTGGAGCGGTATTTTGTCAGTGGCATCAGCCGCGACCCTTGGCCACCCCCCAATACGACTGCAATAGTTTCACGCATGAGATATCTCGATTCGATTGCGAGGGCTGAAGAGTTATCCCTTAACCACAAAATTGACCATTCGCCCGGGAACGGCTATCGTTTTTACCAATTGCTTGCTGGCGAGTTGTTCGGCGATCCGCGGCTCAACGCGGGCGGCCTGTTCGATCGTTGCCGCATCGGCATCGGCTGCAACCATGATCTTACCGCGAAGCTTGCCATTAATCTGTACGGGGATTTCGATTTCGGATTCCACTAGCAACTGATCATCGTAAGCGGGCCACGGCTCGTAAGCCAGTGAATTCTTGTGCCCCAAGGCCGACCACAATTCCTCGGCGATGTGAGGAGCGAATGGCGAGAGCAGCAGGACGAAGGGTTCCATAACGGAGCGGGGACGGCGGTCCGCCTTCGTAAAGAAATTGGTAAACTCCATCATGCGGGCGATTGCCGTATTGAAGGACAACTTGGCGATATCTTCGGTAACCGCTTTGATCGTCTTGTGCAGCATCCGATTGGCTTCGGGACTGGGGGGGTCGTTGCAGATCGCCGGGCTGAGCTCATTCCGGGGAGCGTAGTCGTCCAGGATCATGCGCCAAACACGATTTAGGAAGCCAAATACTCCGTTGACTCCCTCCATACTCCAGGGTTTGGTAGCTTCCAGGGGGCCCATGAACATTTCGTAAAGTCTTAGGGAATCGGCACCATATTCCTTGACCACATGGTCGGGGTTGACCACATTGCCACGACTTTTGGACATTTTTTCATTGTTTTCACCGAGGATCATTCCTTGGTTGACGAGTTTTTGAAACGGCTCGGAGGTACCCACCACGCCCCGGTCGAAAAGCACCTTGTGCCAGAATCGCGAATACAAGAGGTGCAACACAGCGTGCTCGGCACCACCCACGTAAAGGTCGATGGGCATCCAGGCGCGATCCACCGCCGGATCAATCGGGGCTGCCGAATTCTGAGGGTCCAAAAATCGCAAGTAGTACCAACAGCTTCCAGCCCATTGGGGCATCGTGTTGGTTTCGCGTTTGTAGCGAACGCCGTCGATTACCTGATACAGCCAGTCGTCGGGGGCCTTGTCGAGTGGCGGTTCGGGGCGGCCGTGGGGTTTGTAATCTTCTAAGTGCGGTAAGTCAACGGGTAATTCAGATTCGGCGACGGCCCGAACACGACCGGTCGGTGTTCCCGAAGAATCCAGTTCGTGCAGGAGCGGAAAGGGTTCGCCCCAGAACCGTTGGCGACTGAAGAGCCAGTCGCGGAGTTTGTAGTTGATGGCTTCTCGGGCTAGTCCGCGAGCGGCGAGATCGTGGGTGATTCTCTGCTTAAATGAGGAAGTGGGGAGTCCATCGTAGAGGCCGGAATTAAGGGCTGTGCCAGAGTCGGAGTAAATTTGTTCGCCGGAGAGAACCGCAGCACGATCGGCCGCTGAAGCTGCCGCGCCGGGGTCGATAACACATTTGATGGGGATTTTGTATTGTTTGGCGAATTCAAAGTCGCGTTCGTCGTGGGCAGGGACTGCCATGATTGCACCGGTGCCGTAACTGATGAGTACGTAGTCAGCGATCCAGATGGGGACGGGCTCGCCGTTGACAGGATTGAGGGCGAAACTCCCGGTAAAAACGCCGGTTTTTTCCTTAGCCAGTTCGGTCCGATCGAGGTCGCTCTTAGCAGCGGCTTGAGCGCAGTACTCTTTCACTGCATCGGCAAACTCTGGTTTGGTAAGTCGCTCGACCTGGGGATGCTCGGGAGCTATTACCATGTAGGTCGCTCCCAAAAGTGTGTCGGGCCGTGTGGTGTAGATCCGCAGCACATCCTCACCTGGTTTACGTGAAAAACTTTGGACTGGTCGCTTAAGCGACCAGT
>CALMBE010000248.1 GCA_937860165.1 uncultured Planctomycetaceae bacterium | reverse complement strand
GATATTTTGGTCAACAACGCCGGAATCACGCGCGATACCAGCTTGAAAAAGATGACCGATCAACAGTGGGAAGAAGTAATCCAGACAAATCTCAATGGTTACTTCTACACGGTGTCGGCAGCGATTCCGATTATGTCCGAGCAGAAATTTGGACGGATCGTCAACATCAGTTCCATGAACGGTCAAATCGCGGCCTTTGGACAGGCCAACTACAGCGCGAGTAAGGGTGCGATCATCGCCTTTACCAAGACGGCAGCCTTGGAACTCGCGCGGAGCGGAATCACTGTGAACACGGTTTGCCCGGGATTCACGGAGACCGACATGTTTGCCGAAGTGCCCGACAAAATCCGCGAGCAGATCATCGGACGGATTCCCCTGGGAAGATTTGCTAGACCCGAGGAAATCGCCAAGGCAGTCGTGTTCCTAGCGGCTGAGGGCGACTACATCACCGGCCAGCAAATCAATGTCAACGGTGGGGCGTACATGTAGGAGTTGTCCCCAAGTCCAAAAGATCCGAGGCGACCGTTCGAATACAATCACGAGACTACCATGAACGATAAAACTGAAACCCCAAATCTGTTTGACCCGCTGGGACTCATGAAGAATCTGCGCGATTCCAACATGGAGCAATGGTCCAAGGCCATGCTGGAGGTGGTCAACAGCGACACCTTTGCCAGTGCCCAGGCGGAATCGCTCAATATCTGGTTATCTTCATCGGCACCGTTTAGAAAACTCTTGGAAGATACACTCACTCGTACGCTGGGGTTGCTGCAATTTCCTACCAGCGATGACATCACCAGACTTGCCGAACGACTTACCAATGTCGAAATGCGATTGGATGACATGGATGCCAAATTGGATCAACTCTTGGAATCGAAGAATAGATAGTTCGGGAAGGTAACTCATGGCTACGAATGAAACTCTCAACGGGCCGAAGTGCGAGACATCTTTTGAGCAGGTGTGCCACCAGTGGCACGCGGCCGCGAGCAATATGCAAGAGTATTATCGCCTGCTCACCAGCGATGCGAAGATCGCACTCACACCCAAACAACTCGTATGGACTTTGAACAAAGCCAAACTGTACCGCTACACACCCCGCGTTTCGGCAGACAACCGGCATCGAGTGCCGCTGTTGTTGGTGTTTGCGATCATGAATCGTCCGCACGTCCTCGATCTGCGCCCGGGGCACAGTTTTGTCGAGTACATGCTTGATCGAGGCTATGACATTTTCTTACTCGATTGGGGAATTCCGGGGCCGGAAGATCAGGAACTTAAATACGATGATTACGTCCTGGAATACTTGCCGCGCGTGATACGGAAACTCAAGTCGATTACCCACCAAGCTGAGTTCAGCATGTTGGGATGGTGCTTGGGGGCGTTGATCAGCACACTCTATGGCTGCCTCAGACCAGACGATGGCCTCAAGAATCTGATCCTGTTGACTGCTCCACTGGATTTTTCCGACAAATCTGTGGGAGGGTTCACCCGCTGGGTGAGCCATCCAGCATTCGATCCCGACAAAATTATCGCGAGCTTTGGCAATGTCCCCGGAGAAATGATCGACACAGGGGCGAAACTTTTGAAACCTGTCGAGAACTTTGTGGGTACTTACACGAACCTGTGGGACAATATCGAAGATCCCGACCGGACCGAGGCTTGGCATGCGATGAACACCTGGGTCCGCGATATCATTCCCATGGCGGGAGCTGCCTATCGACAACTCATTACCGAGTTTTACAAAGAAAATCGCTTGATGAATGGCAATCTCCAAATTCGCGGGGAACAGGTGGAACTGAGTAAGCTCCGGGCAAATCTGTTCAACGTCATTGCCGAGGCAGATCACATCACTCCCCCGTGCCAATCGGATCAGGTCATGAATATGGTGAGTAGTCTCGACAAAGAGGTACTGCGAGTGCGGGGCGGACATATCGGTATCATGGCCGGCCGGGGAGCTGAAAAATCGACTTGGCCACATATTGATACTTGGCTAGCAGCCCGGTCGGAATGATTTCGGCTCTTGGGGTACTATTGGAAGGTTGGGTGAGCAAGTGAATGCAAATTGGGACACCCTGATCGACGAAACCGCACTGGCAGGGCTGATACCGAGCGAATACTCGCATTTCGCGGTCCCTGTGAAAGACAGTTTGGTCGCGTTTTTGGGGGGATTGCCTCCGGCGGTTCAGGAGCAGATCCTTGC
Organism: uncultured Planctomycetaceae bacterium; assembly: GCA_937860165.1. GTDB lineage: Bacteria > Planctomycetota > Planctomycetia > Pirellulales > Lacipirellulaceae > Bythopirellula. Next base: position 351 of record CALMBE010000248.1, on the reverse strand, counting down.
CGACCAATTGTCGCTTCCCCCTTCGGCAAATTTTTCTCGACGGTTAACTCGCTTGGCCCAATGCTGCCCCGTGCTGCATAAGCTGGGGCAAGTCATGGCCCGCGACCAGCGGTTGGCACCCGAACTGCGTATCGAGCTCCGCACGCTGGAATCGATGCCGCCCCGATTCGACTTGGACACGATTCGCGCGATCCTGGTGCGAGAACTGGGCGATCTCGAATTTCGCTCCCTGCAATTGCTCCCCCCCGCCATCGCCGAGGCGAGCGTAGCGGTGGTCATCCCCTTTACGGATTTGAGCAGACCCGACCAACCCGAAGGGGTATTTAAGATTCTCAAACCGGGAATCGACGA
>CALMBE010000247.1 GCA_937860165.1 uncultured Planctomycetaceae bacterium | reverse complement strand
TTACACCTTCGGTGTACAGACCAAAGGCAGCCAGCCTTGAAATGCGGAAGTTATTTTTGAGCCCTGCCTTACTTGCCCGCTTCGACCAGTTCCAACTCCAATCCCAGGGCTTGCGCAATTGCTTTCAAGTTAGAAAGCTTGACGTCCTTACCCTGTTCGATGTCGCGAATGGTGCCTTGATTGGGAATGCCGGCCTGTCGGGCCAATGCGTACCAGGTCAGTCCTTGCGACTCCCGTGCCGCTCGAATCCGGGTGGGTATTCCCGGCGGCGAAGTCTTGCGAGTGGCACCATGCTTTGCGGGAAACACGTTCGCCACAGCCTCACGTATCTTTGCGTGGCGCACGCGCTCTTCCTGGGTCAATCGGCGATTGAGTTGCTTCAATTTTTTTTTCACCATTCCTGCATTCCTTCAACGGATTCACGGTTCAGGAACTTCATACGCCGTCACAGGTATTACGGTATCGTCTTCTTCCTCAAAGACAACTATGACGTACCGCCCATCCTGGGTATATCCAAAGACACTCGGGTAACCACTGCTGCGACTACTCGCTTTCGATTCATAGTTCTCCAAGACGTATTCCACTTCCTCGGTGGTTAGGTCATGTGCTTCCACATGCTCAACATTGCCACCCGGCAAATCATCCCAGTCAATCCGTGTCCAATTCATACTATTTCGACTGTATCCGGTCTACCACCCGTGGTGTTTTGTGTAATGAACCTTGCACGACCGGTGGTAGGAAAACGTCCCAACCGGATACAGTCGAACTATTCAGTCTCACTTAATTATAGCATTGCGATGCAGTAATGCAATAAATTGCAGCACCGCTTAAGTGGACTTGGCTCTCGAGTTTAAGCGAAAATGAAATGTAATTGCCAAACCGTCAGCAATTTTGCAGTATTTCACCGCACCGAAATCGGCAGGGCCTTGGCCATGCCTTGCTTCGATACACCATGAAGTGAGGGGTCACCAAGAAGCGAGGGGCCCGCGCGGAGGAGTTCCGACGTTAAGCCCGCCAGGGTGTAGGTGCCCGGAATCAGAATGGGCTCCCGAGGATTTTGTGCCGAGTAGATTGCCAAGAGCGGAATCTGCTGCGTACCCAATTCCTGGAGTTTCTTGGTCACTTCCGGCGAGGAGTCATGGTGGGTCCAATCGGCGACCAATGTGTAAACGTTATTATCTTTCAAGACTTTGGCCATTTTCTCGGTCTTGAGAACGGTTTTCTCCATGAGTTTACAGGTCGGACACCAGTCGGCAGTAAAGTCGATAATGACCGTCTTGCCGTGTTCCAAGAGCCAAGCCAGTTTGCGTTCGCTATACGGTTGCCATGGTTCGTCGCGGACGAAATACTCGGCGGTTCCATTGGAGAACAGTTCTTCAAATTTGCGTTCGGCGATGCGGCTGGCATCGCGATCAAAGCGGTACTCGAGCACGGGTGCCAGCCAGTAAAAAGCGAATATGCCGATCAACGCCCCCGCTATCAGTCCTTCGCCCAGGGCATTCCAACGGCGGCTACTTGGTGCCGTCAGCGGCACTCGACCAATCCACCAGCTCGCCAGCCAAATTCCAAAGAGAAATGCCACCGTCGGCACAACATAGTGTGGCTTCAGCAGTGTCAGTAAATAGACCACCGTGCCGATCAGCACGAATCCCATCAATTGCTTGAAGGTATTCATCCATTCGCCAGGCTTGGGGAGAAATCGGATGAGTTGCGGGAAAGCCCCGATCAAGAGATATGGGCTTGCCATTCCCAGGCCAATGGTGAAGAAAATGGAAAGAATTTCCCAGGGTGGCCGATTCAAGACTCCCACGAGGGCTGTACCCATAAAGGGCCCCGTGCAAGGGGTAGCTAACAAAGTGGTAATGGTCCCCTTGGCAAAGGCCCCTTCATAGCCTTCCTTGCGGCCGATGTCGGTGACTTTGCTAGTGCCGATAAAACCAGGGATGGGAATTTCCCAGATGCCCATAAAACTGAGTCCCATGGCAAACACGATCGAAGCCATCGCGATGTTAAACTCTGCGTATTGGAACAATTGTCCCCAACCAAGTTGGAACACAATCGACAATACCGCCAAGATCATGAACACACTTATCACGCCCAGCGAGTACCACAAGTTCAGCGAAAAAATCTTCCAACGACTCTGGCCGGCCTGCTCGATAAAGGCGAAAACTTTCAGTCCGATCACGGGCAACACACAGGGCATCACGTTGAGTATCAATCCACCAAGAAAAGCCAGCCCCAGTAGATACAGGAACGAACCACTACCCGCAGGGGGAATGGCACTTGGCTCTTGGGTTGTCGCGGAGGCCAAAGGGAGGTTGGATCTCGACGGTTGTGGCTGCTGAATGACATTCGGTGAAGTCGTTGTCTTTGCCACATCTGATCGACTTGCGGCAGCGAATGAAGTACCCGCTGGCAAGGGAACACCGCTACCTAACGCGGCTTGAAATTCACTATCAAAGGGGACGCACAGATCAGGATTGCAGGCTTGTCCGAACACATTTCCCGAGACACTAAGTTTGGCGGGATCGACGGTTTCTGCTATCTCCACCGGGGCAAACCAGGTGATCGAGTTGGAGTGTTCGCGGAGCTCTAGACCGACCCAAATCTCCTTGTCGGTGTGAGTGTCCGGTGGAGTAACTGGTTGCCAAGGCCCAACGATTCGAACTCCACTGTCCGCGGCCAACTCGATCTGGGTGGCCATCGGACCTCCGCCACCGTCGGGGAGTCCACCTTGGTCCAGTGCATAAATATGAAAACCCTCGCCGATCTGTGCCGTGACAAAGACCAGGGCTGGACGGTTCTCTTGGGCAGCGGTGAACTCGGCCGAGATCGTGACTGGCTTATCGCTTCCCGCTGCCCCGCGACCCAAGGGGGTGAAACTGTCGGGGAACTCAAATTCCTGCGCGAACGCCGGACTGGCCAGCAAGAGCAGGACTACACCCAAAGGAGTAAGAAAACGACGCCGCTGCCAATTCAATGATGCCAACATCCGAATGTGTCCTTGCCGAAAGCGGAACTCCATCACTTCGTGCGATTGAGTGCATAAAGAGTGTCAAATACTACCAATTGTCGAAAAATCACGTCAACACGACATTTCCATGACGGCAGTCAGCGGCATCCCTTACAATTCATTCGACTTACGCGCAATTGTACGCCGAAAGAACCGGTTTTTGAACCAAAGCCCCTTAATTCGGGTCCCGGGGAGCTACTCGATCCAAGTTAGGGTTACATGCAACCCCGGGATTTCATCCCAAGTCGCTAGCACTTTTTAATTCGAGATCGCTCTCAATTTTGGGAGCAATTCTTCGAGCCGCAACTGGACAGTAGGCCGATCAGCAAAAACGCGGTTTTCCACAAAGTGCCATCTCAGCCAATTCGCACTCGTCGCCAAGAGCCCCGCCGAATCGTAGACGGCGATGGCGGCCATCTCTCCTGGCGAAAGAGGGCAGACCTCGTCGTAAACCTGGAGGCAGGTAGTCCAAATATCGCGATCGGCTCCCGCCAGACTACCCGCCAACCGCGCGATATCCACGGCGACCGAGTCGACTTTCGCCGCGCCGAAATCAACGATCCCTGTCACGTTGTCCCCGATAAATAACAAATTGCCTTGATGAATATCACCCAGACACCACTGCAAATTCATCGGCACCTCGCAAATGCGGCGCACTCTCTCCAACACTGGAACCAACGATCGCCGCAGCTCCGAGAGGACTGAGTGCGCGAGCAGCTTAATTGTGGATTCTGGTTCGCTTCCCAGCCTATCAGAAATACGATCTAAGCCTCCAGCTTGCAATTCCGTGAGCAATGCAGCTCGCTCTAACAGGCCCGGCGCGGGACGGGGATCAATGTGCCGAAAGCCAGCGGCTGCCCGATGAAATCTTGCAAGCGAGGCATTCGCCGAACGGCGCTTTACTTCGTTGGGTTCACTGAGGTAGCTTGCTTCTCCGTGGATCCAACTGGTTAATTCCCAAACATGGCCCTCGAACTCGATGAATGTTTCGTGACGCGAGTTTTCCCGTGGTAGTGGAATTAGCTCCAACCCTGCCCGCCAGACGTGCTCCATCAGCAAATGAATCTCGCGCAGGCGCTCACCGAGGCTGCAATGGCTCGGCCAACGTCGCAGGCACAGCGACCCCGTGGGCAGTACGACTCGCCACACCTTTGCTCCACTGAGCCCACCCGCAACAGGTTCGATGCGCAGTGCTGCAATCGCGATCTTATCGAGCCAATGGGCGAGAACGGTGAGCAATTGGAGCTGGTGCATAGAGGTAATAATTTAGTGCTCGACAGGGTAGAGTAACACGAGGCCAGAGTAACACGAGTCTCCGACTCGTGACTCACGAGTCGGAGACTCGTGTTACTCTACTGCCAACCTTGAATTCTAACCCTACCAAAGCCCTAGGCTACCGCTCCTGTCTTCAGTATGCTGGAATATACCCTGCCTCGGAAACTTTTCAGTTACATGAAACTCATCATCGCAGTCATCCAGCCCACCAAACTCGAGCTCGTGCAGCAATCGCTGCGACGGATTGGTGTCACGCGCCTGACCGTTTGCGATGCGACCGGTTTCGCCCGCCAACGTGGCCAATCCGAAACCTATCGCGGCAACGAATATGCCACGAATCTCCTGAGAAAAGTCGAACTGGAAATCGCCGTCAATGACGATTTCGTGGAACGCACGGTCGGTTGCCTCCAGCAATTGTGCCGCACGAGCAATGAGGGCACAATCGGCGACGGTAAAATCTTCGTGCTTCCCATGGACGAAGCCATCCAAGTAAGCGATTCCTCACGTGGCCCGGGAGCGATTTGAGTGCGAGTCGTTTTGCTTAGTGGTGATCTGATGCTGCTCGCCCGTCTAGAAGGAGCAGCGCGCCAGAAGAATTGGACCGTCTCGACCGCAACCAGTTCCGCGCGTGTCCTCGAACTTGTCCGCCAAGAGGACTGCCAGCTCCTGGTCATCGATCTCAAGCTGGCCGACATCGATCTCTCGGGGCTCGTCTCTGACCTAAACACAGCTCCCAATCCGATACCAGTTGTAGCCTGCGGCCCTCACGTCCACGAAGACCGCTTAGCTGCTGCACGCGAGGCTGGTTGCGATCTGGTTGTTACCCGGGGACAATTCGAGCGCGACGCCGAGACGATACTAGGGAAGTTCTGCGAGCCCTCAAAGTAGCCGATCTCACCAGAGTTTGGTCTTCCAATTCTCGGGACCCTCGCGAAGGCATGGCTCGAAATAACTTCCCCATTTCAGTTAAACCACAGAGCCACGGAGGACACTGAGGAAATGCGGAATTGATTAGGCGAGCCGTAAACGTAAGTACCCGGAGTTCACTCCGATTGTCATTTCGAGGTACTCCGAGAAATCTGGCCAGATCCCTCGGAGTACCTCGGGATGACATTGGGGTATGCACCTGCTTTGCAACTATCAAAAATATTTCGCAAGTAAGTAACGACTTCGTTGTCTCCGTGGCTCCGTGGTAAGATTACTTCCAGGCTCGCACAAAGCGAAAAGTGCTGAAGTTTTTTTGAACTGGCCCGAAGATATCCAAAGTCTGGCGACTTCGGCTACCTGGTCAGTCCTGGTGATTGCGTTGCGAATGGGGAGTGGTGCTACCGTCCAGTTCCTCCAAATCCGTGTCGTCGACATGCTGTCGTAGCAGAAGATAAATCCCCACGCTTGCAGTCCACATAAAGGCAACCGCATAGCCTGCCGAGAGCGAGCTCAGCACGGATTTCCAAGACAAGATTCCCCACGAACCCCAGGCCGCGCTCGTGGACAGTGCATCCGCTGCGGTTTCATCCACTGGTGGCGTTACCAATTGGGTGAGCCATTCGGTAGATGCACCCCAACTGACGGCCCACTCAGCCAACTCACTGCCGACAGGGGTTATTCCCGCTACAAACAATTGTCCTGCCATTCCCAAGCAAGTGGCCACCAGGATGTAAAAGCAATAGTGCAGGGGGCGTTGATAAACATAGGCTGCCGTGCGACTGGCGGCATCGAAGGCATCGCTCTGTTCAACCCCGATCGTGGCCCAGGCCAAGGGCCAGCCCAACCACAGTGCCACCAACACGACTGCCATCACCAGACCCCACAACAGCATGAGCCCCCAGAGTAGGCCGGCAATCGCCGCGAAGAATTCTATTCGCATTAAGAACCCCACGCAGGCCAGAGGCAAACACATTAGGCCTGCGATGGTCAAACCGATCAGTGGGGCACCGACCGTGGCGGTCCAATTCGAGGCCGCAATTTTCAACGCCGCAACTGGGCCGAGTGATTCCTCGCGGGTGAGTTGGCAAGCCGCGATGCGTGCGATTGCTCCCCCCAAAAGCCCCCACACCCCTATCGCCCAGGTGCCGCACAACACCAATTGCATCGAGGCAGCCATGCCCATTTCCATTTGAAAAATCCGCAGAAAGGGTTCCCCGAGCCACCGCCATCCTCCGACCACGGGACCCAGCGAATTCGCGCGGAAATGATCGCCCAGCCAAGATTCAAAATTGGCTTTGTCTTCCGAGTAGGGCGCTTGAGGAACTTGCCCGTCCGTGAATTCAAACTTCAAAATGGGCCCGGTCTCCGCGGCAGGCACACTTTGTGGAAGCGCAACTTGGGCCGTGATTCTTGGCAAAGATTCCGCACTATCAACCGCCGACTCGATGAGCGACCATCCCCACTGTGTGAGAATCACCCCCACCCAGGCCAACACCAGCACCCGCAAGTAAAAACTCACGCGCAGGGTTCGAACCAAAATTAGCCAAGCGCTTTGCATAACTAGGTGTCAGATGTACCGTTGAAAGCCAAGAACCTCGGTCGCGCCCATTGTAACACGACTCTCCGAGCTTAAATTCTACCACAATTCCGTGAGCCTGCTTTACAAAATGTTTTGTGGTCGAGTCCGTTGCTAGCGGAGTGAAGTCGGTTGGTGGCAACGTTGTCGGAGCGAAACTTTTGGTTTCCAGGATTTACAAACGGATTGCAGCGCGAGCCAGGAAGTAGGCAGCCGCGTAATTCCAAGGCAGCCTCTCCTCATTCTTTGCCTTGCCGGAGTTTTTCACCATGTCGCTTTTGTACGAACCGAACACCAGTTTGGGCCCAGCCCTCTTGGGTCACGCCCAACAACGAAACGCTCTCCGAACACCGCGCGCGGGAAACGCGCGCG
>CALMBE010000246.1 GCA_937860165.1 uncultured Planctomycetaceae bacterium | reverse complement strand
GCCACCATTTGCCGATCGATGGGGATCGAGGTTCCCGCGAGCGCTGCAGTTCCCAGGGAAAGTTGGTTCACCCGGCGTCGGCAGTCGCCAAGCCGCTCGCGATCGCGCTGCAACTTCTCGCAGTAGGCCAGCCAATAATGATTCGCGAGCACCGGCTGGGCCCGTTGCATGTGCGTGTAACCAGGGAGAATGACCCCTTCGTCTGGGCCACATCGCCCCACGAAGGCCCGTTGGAGGGAGGCGAGCAACTCGTCGAGGGTGTCGATGGAATCTCGAATCCAGAGTCGCAGATCGGTCGCAACTTGGTCGTTGCGACTGCGACCCGTATGGAGTTTGCGCCCCACATCGCCGATCCGCTCGACCAGCGCCCGCTCGATGTTCATGTGTACGTCTTCAAGTTCCTCGCGAAAGAGAAACTTTCCGGCGGCAATTTCCGTTTGGATTTGTTCCAATCCAGCGGCGATCTGGGCTGCTTCGGCAGCAGTGAGCACCCCCACGGCCGCCAGCATTTGGCTGTGCGCGATCGAACCCTGGATATCCTGGGCGTAAAGTCGGTGGTCGAAGCTCACGCTTTCGGTAAACTTCTCGACCCGGGGATCGGTTCCCCCGTCGAATACTCCTCCCCAGGGTTTAGTTGCCAAAGTGTGCCTCCCAAGAATCTGGGCAAAACGTCAGGCGGGTCCGCCAGCGACTCCACCTCGTTGAAGACGCTAGCAAATGAAAAACGTTCGCCAACACCTTTACAGTAAACACTTTAGGGATCACAGTCAATCAACCCTAGGCAGGGGTCGCACAAGAAATAGGCAACCGAAATCAGGCTGCGAAACCGCAAGAATTGGTCTTCGCAGACGAATTACTCCCAGTGGAGATACCATGGAGGGCAGCCCGATCAATTTTCGGTTTACCTTAGTTGTCATTCCCGCGTAGGCGGGAACCCAGCGCGGGGTTTGTAACGTGAAGTACTGGATCCCCGCCCCCGCCTCCGCGAGGGGCAAGCTCTGTGCGGGGATGACGAGTGTGCCAGGGACTAAGATAACTTGAAGAACTGATTGGCCTTACCATGGAGGGTGTTCCACTTGTGACATTCCCAGCCCCAGAGGTGCCATGCTCACGCTGGTACTCCGGCGTGGGCATGGGGATCGCCAAACAAGCATGGCCACAGCGGAGTACCGCCGTGGCCATGGCCCCCACATTTTTCTCTGTGAAAAAGCACTGGTTCGCCGTGTCGGGCTGTCATGGACGCGAGGACTCCCCAGGTCGCGGGCCCGCGAAATCCCGACATCCGGTAGCGTTGTGCTAAAGCGTTGCCAAACAAGGGCTTCGAGCCATAAACTCGGTCCATGGGGCGTTTGACAGGTCTCCCCAGCACGCTTATCCTCGATACTATGGGTTGATGCGGAGGTGGCTTACCCTAGCCCGTAGCAGTTCGAACGATAGCCTGCAGCAAGCTGCTGCAATCACCTGACTGCTGGCACTCGGAAACGACTCCGTGAGGCCGGCAGGCACCTTCTCTTACTCCGAGAAGGTGACAATTTCCACCGCCTACCTGACGAGTGGCAATCGGAATTCGCAGGCCTTCCTCGCCGGACGACGGGAATTCGGACTTTGGGTTTACGGCTTGAAGACTTGGCTTGTACTTATTCGACCCCTGATAGGGTTTCCTTCGATACCACGGAAATACTAAAGATGGCCAGCCAAAATCATCCTTTCGCAACCTTCGATACTGGTGACCATGCGGCAAAGTTGGACGACCAGCAAACTCAAACTGCGTGGTTCATCCTCGGGGCGATGGTGTTGTTGCTCGTCTACGGGTACGGGAACATGCTGGACTTCACGGCTAGCCATTGGTCCAATGACTTGTATTCCCATGGATATCTGATCCCGCTCTTCACCGCAGGGCTCCTGTGGCATCGCCGCAGGCCGCTGGTCGATGTGCCGACTTCGGAGCGTTGGGTCGGTGTCGCTATCTTGGCCGTGAGCTTATTGATCCGACTGTATGCGTCGTCAATTGATATGAATCCACTGGATCGGCTCAGTTTCATCGGAGCGTTGTTGGGAGTTTGTCAGATCGTAGGTGGGTACGACATGCTGCGCTGGGCCGGATTGCCAATCGCCTTTTTGGTATTCATGTTCCCGCTGCCGTCGCGACTCGAGAACACTGTCTTGCTCATGTTGCAGCGATTTGCCGCAGTTTGCAGCACCTGGGTGTTGCAGCTCCTGGGAGTGGCGGCCTTGCGTGAGGGAAGCCACATCATCGTCGAAAACGTCCCCTTGGAAGTTGCCGATGCCTGTAGCGGTCTGCGAATGGGAACCATCTTCGGGGCCATGTCGGTGGCCTTGGCGATGGTGATCGATCGGCCCTGGTGGGATCGGCTGACCATCCTGGTGTTTGCTATCCCGGTCGCACTGGCGACAAATATCATCCGTATTACAGTAACCGCCTTGCTCTATGTGGCGTTCCAAGGCAATGAAGCCGTGCAGCACTACATCCACAATTGGGCCGGGTTGGCAATGATGCCCATCGCGCTCGGATTTTTGTGGATCGAGCTGACCTTGCTGTACAAGATGACGGTGCCGATGGAAGAGAGCGATTATTCGGCATTTGGAGCGGCAGCCCGATAGTTGTCCGGGTTTGTGCCCGCAGCCCGGGAAGTTGACCTAGCTCCACACGGGGTTGAAAAAAATCAACACTGGCGACGAGGTTTGCACACGATTTTAGGCATTTCCACGGTCAAATGACCACTTTTCCTATGTTTGGCCCACTTCTTGCGTTTGAATTTGGCTGGAAGTCGGTAGCCCCCTCTCGAGGAGGGGATTGTTTGGCAACCCGAAGTCTCGCATCTCTCAGGGCATTTGCCCCCAAAAGTGCAGAGATGGATACAATTGGCGATAGCGCCACTCGCAACAAGTGATTCGCCTAGACCAACCGGATTATTGAAAGAGGTGTTCGATGGGGAAACAAGATTCTGGATTCAGAGGTTCCGATGTGATGTACCCGCCCGTGCCAGGGGGACAAAACTCCTCGGGGAGTCTCGTACCTTCCAACAATCATTACGCGAACCCGGCAACTCCCGGAATGTATGCGGGGATGCCACCTCGGGGGCCAGAGATTCTGACGGGGGCCTTCGACCAGAGATGGCTCGTCAATTGTCTGCGTCGGAAGTGGCTCTCGGCGTTGTTGCTGGGGCTCTTGACGACCATTCTGGCGGGCTTGCTGATGCTGTGGTTGGTCCCATTGTCGTCGGAAGTGGTTTCCTATATCGAAGTCAGTAACCAACAAACCGACGACCCTTTCGAGAAAGTCACGCGGGTTACGAATCCGAAAGATTATGAGATCTTCCAGCAAACCCAGGTTGTGATGTTTAAGAGCCAATTTGTGCTCACGGCGGCACTCAACCGCAGTGACGTAGCACAAACTAATGCCGTTATTAAGAATCAACCCGACGAGCTGATGTGGCTCAACGAGGAACTAAAAGTGGCTTTCCCTGGCGATGGTCAGGTGCTCATGGTCAAGTATGAAGGGGACGAAAACCCCGAGGAGATGAAGACCATCATCGATGCGGTCGTCGCTTCCTACTTGGACGAAGTCGTCGCCAAGAAACGGATCAGCCGCGATGAATCGCACCGGAGCATGGAAGGAATGCACAAGCAACTCGTCGATGAGCTGCGAGGCAAAATCGAGAAAGTACAGACCCTGCAAAAAGAACTCGGTGGCATGGATTCTCCGAACGCGACCGCGGAACTGAACATGTTGATTCGTGACATCGGTACGATCAACCAGCAGATCGCACAGGCGCGGGATGAACTGGTAGAACTCGAAGTGAATCGGGAATTGCAGACTCGCGCGGGTCAAAGCCAATCCGCTCTGAATCAGGCCGTGACTGAAGAACTGGACCGTGACCCGACCTTGCAGGGCTTTCAAACAGATCAGTATGCCCTCACGACACAGATTCGACAGTTGAAGGCCCAGACCAAACGGGGGGCATCGCCCCAGATCAAGCAACTGGAAGATCAACTCCGGTCGATCCTCCAGGAAGAGGCCCAGTATCGCGCCCAAATGGAACGGGAAGTCAAGAATCAGTTGAAGAGCGTCCCCAACGACGCCCTGCAAATGGTGATGACCGAGTATCTCTTGCGGCGTCAGTTTATCAATCAGAAGATTACCGATCTGCAAACGGAGAAGGACCAAAAGTACGAAGAAGTCGATGCCTTGGGCGAACAGAATGGCGAACTGGCGATGCTCAGTTCTGAAGTCGAGCAGCTCCAAGAAATCGAACGTCAGATGGATATGAAGCTGCGGAGCTGGGTCATCCAAGACAATACGTTCGCAGAGCAGGTGAAGGTTTTGAACAAGGCCTTTGCGACTCCGAATATCAATGTGTACGAACGCTATGCGATTGCCAGTCTGGGGGGTATCGGTGCGTTCTGTTTGACTTGCTACGGCATCGCCCTGTTGGAATTCCGTCGGCGTAAGCTGAACAGCCCGACCGACGTGGACGAGGGACTGGGAATTCGCGTGCTGGGAGTGTTGCCTTCGGTTGCCTCGCGTTCGGCGATGGCCCCGGGGAGCGCGACCGCCGCGCAGTTGTCCGAATCGATCGACAATGTGCGGGCCACGCTGATGCACGATTCCACGAGCCGCCCCCGACAGATCGTGATGGTGGCGAGCCCCTCGTCGATGGAAGGTTCCACGACGGTGGCCAGTCACTTGGCTCTGAGTCTCACGCGTGCTGGCCGCCGCACCCTGCTGGTCGACGGCGATCTGCGTGATCCGTCGCTCCACAAGTTGTTTGGATTGCCGCTGGAAGATGGCGTGAGCGAATTGTTGCGTTCCGAGATCGAAGTCAGCGATGCCGTGCGGCCAACCAATACGGAAGGTCTGTGGTTAATGACCGCCGGGATCTGTGACATGGATGCGATCCATGCCTTGGCGACCGACCAATTGCAGCCGATCTTCGAGAAGCTGCGGGCTGAGTTCGACTTTGTGATTATCGATAGTGCCCCGGTGCTGGGACTTTCCGATTCGCTTTCGATCGGGCAGTACATCGACGGTGCGATCCTCACCGTGTTGCGAGATCACAGCGGCATCCGCAGCATCCACCAAGCTTCGGAACTCTTGCAGAGCCTGGGGATTCGGTTGATCGGTTGCGTGGTCAACGGCATGCCGTTCAAGGCAGACCGTCGAATCCTGCGACTGCAAACGAGCATTGGCAGTCGTGCCAAACGGCTGACATCGACGACAGCCAGCGAAGAATAGTTTGCGAGAGTAACACGAGTCTCCGACTCGTGACAGATTGGATTTCCCCCGAGCGTCGGGTCAAAGCCTGCTTTGGCCCGACGTTTTTTTTCTTGTTCTAGCGAGCGGGGTACGTAAGTGCCCTGCAATTCTGAGCCGATCAGGTTTCCCAAGATGAGGGTGCCATGGCCACGGCGGTACTCCGCTAGGGCCATGTTTTTTAGGCGATTCACATGCCCACACTGGAGTACCTGCGTGGGCATGGCACCCTAAAGTGAAAAACTGATCGACCCTGCCCTGCAGTTGCAGTGGGTTAACACCCACCGCTCGCCTCAGCAAAACAGCGGATCGTTTTTTCGGATCAGAATTCCCACGTCACGCGGGCCGTGAGGCCGTCGAACGTGAGATTGCCACTAGGATCGCGGAAGTCGTGCTCTTGGGCCGCGTGAATAAAGTCTTCGGTCTTCACGACATTGAACCAAGAGCTGACCATGTAGCCGGCGGAGTATTTCAAGCGACGTCGCGGACCGACCCAGCCGATCCCCACTTCCATGTCGAGCACGGGGACCACGCGGCCCGCCTTCCAATCGGTGAAGGCTTCCACGCCATTGAGCGTGTTGATTTGCTGATAATTCGCCTCGAATTCGCCGACCATCAAATTGGTGACGCCCCGACCGTAGACAAAAAATCCCGTAGCCGTGGTGTGTCGCTCTCCTTCGAGTCCCAGGCGAATGCCTCCGCCATTGAAGTCGACATTGGAATTCACCGAGGTCGTGCCAGTGACGACAAAATTCGAGCTAAACTGCTGTTCCATCATCGCGTACCGCCCGCCGACGATGTAATTGACGACATTGGCACACTTTCCCTCACAGGATTCGCAGCCGAAGAGCGCGCCTCGGTAGTCGGCATCGATCAGGTCGAAGTCCAACCGATTCGAGGCATTGGCATCGAGCGTATCCGTGGCCGCGTTGGCACCCAGGGGGTGGCTGACCAGCGAACGCAAGACGCCGTCGGCGATGTTGATGGTGGCCGCGTCGGTGGCTTCGCTGCGGAAGAAAGTGTATTGACCGGCCAGGCTGGACGAGTCGCTTAACCGCAGATTGGCCCCCGCACGAAAGGAGGGTTCGTATTCAAAATCCACCACGGCCGTCGAGCCGATCGGCACTTCATTGCCCAGCACTGGGGCCACGGGGCCATCGATCGGCAGGGCGTAGGCCACCTCGGCGTTGCGTGGTCTGAGGAAGAGAAACTCGCCGAAGAAACCGGTGCGATGGATGAACTGCGGAGGAACGGGGTCGTTGTACAACCAGTCGGCGAAAGTCTTGGGAGTTCCCGCGGCTGCGACCGGTGCCGGTTGGGCCAGCATCGGTTGACCCATGACATTACCCGCCGGTGTGGAGTAGGAAGGGTTCGAATAAGAGGCGTAAGGACCATCGAGGTGCACTGCCCCGTCGGGAGCGACTTGCAGCATGGGAGTCCCGCCGTAGGGGAGCACGGGCGGTGCTTGGTAATTCTGCGCGGCACCAACCGTTGCGAAACATCCGCTCGCGAGTATTGCCAGGCAAAAATTAACAAGTGGTCGAGACATGGTTCGGACGCCACTAGAGAGGAGCAATGGAAGTCACCCGGCGGACAGCGCAACAGGTGCGGGCCGGTTTATAGGAAAACCACGCGCCGAACGTCAATATCCCTGCTGGGGTCCATGCAGGCAGTGACAGCAAGAGAGCAGAGAGCAGAGAGTTTACGTAATAATCTGACCGATGGGGATGCGATTGTGATGGAACGGAATGTGATTGTGATAGAACGGAATGTTGGCTTACGAAATTTTATTGATGCCGGTGTTCAGCTTGATGCCAAATTGACTTACGACCTTTTAGTGACGATTTTTAACACTGAGGCTCCGCTCCACGATGGGGCAACGATCATTCAACGAGAGAGAATTGCCGCTGCCTCGTGCTTTTTGCCTTTGACGAAAAATCCGAGCATTTCCCGCGAACTCGGCACGCGTCATCGTGCGGCAATCGGAATTACTGAAGATACAGACGCAATTTCCGTTGTTGTTTCGGAAGAGACAGGACTGATTTCACTTGTTGAAGGCGGAAAACTGAAACGAAATCTTGATACAAATCAGCTTCGTAGTCTTCTTTTGAGTGCGATGGAAGTTCCTGTTATTGAAAGAAAAAGGGAGCAAACCAAAACGATGCCCGAGGCTGAATCTGAAATTACAATCGTTTAATAATGGTTAATTA
>CALMBE010000245.1 GCA_937860165.1 uncultured Planctomycetaceae bacterium | reverse complement strand
GGTGCCGTTGAATTCCTCGGTCGCCGCGACCAGCAGGTGAAGATCCGCGGCTACCGCATCGAGCTGGGGGAGATCGAGGCGGCGCTCCGCGAGCATCCGGACGTCCTCGACGTCGCGGTCGTGGTCCAGGAGCCGGAGGGGGGAGCGGCCCACCGCCGCCTGGTCGCCTGCTTTGTTGCCAGAGCGGGAGCCGAAGGCCGGGGCGCCGACCTGCGCTCCTTCCTCGCCGACCGGCTCCCGGCCTACATGGTCCCCGCCGCCTTCGCCGTGCTCAGGGAGCTGCCGACGCTCCCCACCGGCAAGGTGGATCGCGCCTTCCTGGCCCGGCTTCCGGTCGCCGACCTCGCGGCCCGCACCCGGAAGCTGGTGCTTCCCCAGACTCCGGTCGAAGAGATGATCGCGGAGATCTGGGCCGAGGTCTTGGGCGTAGACCGGGAGAAGAATCCGCTCGGCATCCACGACTCTTTCTTCGAGCTCGGGGGGAACTCGCTCCTCGCCACCCAGGTGGCACTCCGCCTGCGGGAGGCCCTGCGCATCGAGCTGCCGCTGCGCCGGCTGTTCGAGGCGCCTACCGTCGCCTCCCTGGCACGGGTGATCGAGGAGGAGCAGCAGGCGGGGGGCGAGAGCGCGGCGGCTCAGGCTCTCGCGCTCACCGCCGCCGCGGTCGGGCAGCGGGAGTTTCCGCCCGCCTTCGCCCAGGAACGGCTGTGGTTCCTCGCCCAGCTCGAGCCGGGCTCGCCGCTCTACAACATCCCGGTCGCGACCCGCTTCGAAGGCCGGCTGGACGTCGAGGCCCTGCGCCGCGCGCTCGAGGAGATCGTGCGGCGCCACGAGGCGCTACGCACGACTTTCGCGGAGGCCGACGGCGTGCCTCTGCAGGTCGTGCACGCGCGGACGGAGAACCGGGTGGTGGTCCTGGACCTGCGGCGGCTCGGAGGCTCGAGCCGCGAGACGGCGGATGCCATCGCGGTGACGGAGGTCCGGCGCCCCTTCGACTTGACAACCGGTCCCCTGCTGCGCTCGCTTCTACTGCAACTAGAAGACAACGAGTGGATCCTGCTGCTCACCCTGCACCACATCGTCTCTGACGGCTGGTCGATCGGTGTGCTGACGCGTGAGGTCGGCGTGCTCTATGCCGCTTTCCTGCGCGGGCTGCCGTCACCTCTGGCGCCGTTGCCGATCCAGTATGCCGACTTCGCGGTCTGGCAGCGCTCCTTCCTGCAAGGGGAGGTCCTGGCGGCCGAGCTCGACTTCTGGCGCGGAGCGCTCACGGGGATGGAGCCGTTGGCGCTCCCCGCCGACCGTCTGCGCCCGGCGATGCAGCGTTTCCGCGGCGGCGTACAGCCGTTCCAGCTCTCGGCGTCGCTGACCGCCGCTCTCGATGAGCTCGCGAATCTTAGACACCGCCACTTTGCGTTTGTTGAGTAAAGCAGCGGGGCGAAAATCTTTGAGGTTCTTGGTTCCCTTGATCTCGTCGAGATTGTAGATCGCGAGCACTCGGTAATCGAGACTATCGTATTGGAGCCACCGCAACAGATCGATTAAGACCCCCTGTTGAAGTTCCGCTTGGGTGGTGCCGATCTCCGCAGGGGTAAAGCCCCGAACCATCCGCATCAGGTCTTCCCCGGCGGCGGGGCCGCGGCATTTCACAAAGGTTTCGCGCAGTTGTTGCGCAGCCTGAGGACTGCGGGCCAGTGCTTGCCGCATCGCGGCGATGTGTTTCGACCAGGCGTAGTGCTGGTGGCTGTCGTTCAAAGATTTGACAAACGGTTCAAACTCGCCGACATACAAGCTCGCTTCCGCCGAAAGTGTTCGCACTTCGATCGCCGAATCTTCTTGGTTCAATTCGCGCAGGCGTATTCCCACGGGGCGACCGACTGCCAGGTCCTCGTCAAAGCTGTCTCGGGCGCGACGTTCCAACTCGGTCATCGGTTCGCGGTCGATCCAACTCGGCAGGTCAGCAATCGGTTGGGAAGCCTCGTCCACGTTGTTGACGGTTTTCCATTGTGTCGTACCTTGAATGACTTGGTCGGTGCCGGTGGAATCGGTCCACTCGATACTCCCCGTCGCGAGATACCAGTTGACTTCCACGACGGCGAAGTTCTGTTCGTAGTCGGCACCGGGAACAAACACGCGATGCACATCCACGGCCAGGCTCGAAGAACCATCGAGATGGAAGGAACGGGAATCCTGGCCAAACTTGAGCGTCACGTCGCTCCCCTTGGGACTAGCGTTGAGGAGCAAACCCCCATAGTTCAGTGCTACTGTCACACCAGTAGCTGTCTCGGTGGACTGCTCGGGGGCAGGAAACGTGATCTGGGTGCCCCCTCGCAGGTAGAGATTGAGATTTTCGAGCGCGATATGAGTTCGGTACTTGGGGAGTGCGAGTACACAATCGTCTCCATTGATTGCCGTGCGGGGCGGCAAGCGAATCCAGTCCGAGGTGCCCGGTGCCTGGCGCAATAAGATGTCGTTGTTCCCGTCGTAGAATCCGAGCTTTGCCGGCTCGGCTGGGAGGGGTGGCTCGGTCGGTGCTTCAGGCGATTCCAGTTCGAGTTCTTCCTCGGGGAGTTTTCCGATTCCCAAGGGATTCTGGGGATCAATCTTGGCAATGTCGTCGGAGGGACTCGTCGCCGTGTCATCCGTCGGTTGCGCTGGAGTGGTAGGCTCAACGGAAACCGACGCTGGGGTTTTTTGATCTTTGACTATTGGGGATTCGAGATTCTCGTTGGGACCTACCGCGGGAATTTCGACCGGAGTCTTATTTTCCAAATCGGTAGAGGTATCTCCCGCAGTTGGACCCGGTGGGTCGGCGGGGGATTCGATCTCGGGTTCTGTTTTCGGGGGCTGTGACTCGAACGGCGGAGCTTCGCCGAGCGCTGGGTCGTCGTCGGGCGATTCGGCCGCAGGTTCTTCAGGGGCCGGACTACTGCCCTCCACGAGGGCTTCGAGGTCTTGTTCGTTGACTTTGGCAACCTCGTCAGGAAGCGGCGATTCCTTGACAGGTCCCAGGACAAACCACGCGGCGAAACCTCCCACCGCGGCGAGCAGGGCAGCCGTCGCCAAGCGGCGACCACGGCGGCGCTGATTCGAGGCGACCCGCAAATAGTCGGGGAGAACGACGCTGGCGGAATTTTCCGACACGACGGCGGCGTCCACCCGCACCATGGCCGGTTGGGAAGCTGCCGGGAGGGATGCAGCCGGCAGGGAAGCTGCCGGGCGCATTGTCTGCGCTGGTTCGGCGGGGGATTGTGTTACCGCTGCGGGAGCCAACGGAGCATGGGCCGGTTCCACGCGAAGTATTGGGCCACCTTCCAAGTGCTGGGGAATTTCATACATCCGACGGCGAACTTGCGGATCGATTTCCGCAGGTTCACCCAACACCATCGTGAGCACATGATGGCAGGAAGTCACTTCCGCCAGGTGCATGTCGGCGCTCGTGCCCGAGTCGAGGCAGACCCGCTCGAATTCGGCGACCCGTTCGGGAGTGAGGGTGTTGTCCAGATACTCGGCCACGGCATTGGCATCGGCTGCGGGATTGCTCTCGAGGACATCGTCGGAATCGTCGGCCAACACGTCGGGGGCACCCAGACGCAGGCGCCGCACGGTGTCTCGAGAGCGGTGGATCAATTCCACCGCAAAATCGCTAGCTTCGATTTTCTTGCCCAACTCGTCGTGGTCGTTGGGTTCGAGAATATCGTCCATGTAAGCCAGCAGCGTGCGTAGTGTGAGTCGCATGAGTACCTCTGGGAGTCAAAAACAAGTCGAGTTAGGCGATTCCACAGAGAATAGTGCCGACAGAGAGAAACTTTCGTGCAAGAAAATTTGAGAATTCCCGAAATGGCCACAAAGGCACAGCGTCGGCCTAACCGGAAGACCACGTCTTACGGGACACCTCGGCGAAAAATTCCCGGACCAAGGTGTTGGTCCGGTTAGGGAGGTGGTGCGAGTTCAGGAGATTTGTGGATTTAGCCCTGACGGCGACCTTTTTCTCGGCGTATCGGAAAATGCCGTGAGTACGAAGATCGAAGCACCGAGCTCAAAGCTTGCGACTAGCAGCGGGTGCAGCGATGGGGGCACGGCGGAGGTGAGGTCCGTATCGAGCACGGAACTGGGCTCCCAACCATCGACGGTTCGCACCCAAGCGATTGCTGGAGTGCGAACGGCTTGGGCGCGTTCGAGGTGGCTGATGAGTCCACTCAAGACGGCCACGCTCAGAATGATCAGCAACGAGCGAACCAAATAAATGCCCCCCCCAGAAAAGCTCGGACCAGCGGTCCCCTGTGACCTGGAGGTGAGTCTTCGCAAGCCGCGTTCCGGGTCTGACAAAATGGGGGGCGTGTGACGGTTCTTCGAGAAAAACGCGATTCTTGCTGCCGAGACTTTTTTCAGGTGTTGCCGAGAATCAACATGGGTGTTGCCCCGGGGCAACCTTTCTGGGCCGCCGGTGCGTAGACAACGCTGACGTCGGAAACCCCATGGCGTATCAGGAGTTGAGTCGCTGGCGCGGTGAGGTCCGAGAAAAACGACTGCGGCAAGCTGAACGAGCGCTTAAACCGTCGAGACGTGCGAGTTTGCCTGATGGGGGTAATCGTTTTTTTCCAATAATTTCCCGGAGTGGTTTCGCGGCGACGTAGAAGTGACTCGATAGCGAAATATTTCCCCCAAAAACTTTGTCTCTTGAACTTCAGCAAGTAGAATCAAGTAGTCTCATCGGTGATCTCATCAATTTGCATTTCAATCGCTCGGCTTGCATTTCAATCGCTGAGCGACGGATTGCATTAAGCAGTTTTGGCAGTGTCTCCCCATGGCGCAATTATTTCGAGAACGACTCCAACGCACGCGGCGCGAGGCGGAAGGCTATTTGGAATTGGGGATGCCCGAGCACGCGATTGTGTCGTTGCAGCGGCAGGGCAAGGTGATCCACGGCGATGCGCGGGGTTGTTACTTGCTAGGAGAATCGCTCCGCGAACTGCGGCGATTTCGGGAAGCCATCTTTCCGCTGCGGCGGAGTGTGGAATTAATCCCGGACGATATTCATGTGTGGATGGCCCTGGGATGGTGCTACAAGCGGGTGGGCGATATGCCCAAGGCCATCGAGGCCCTGGAACGGGCGGTCGACATCGAGCCCGGCGAGGCGATGCTGCACTACAATCTGGCCTGCTATTGGAGCTTGGCCAGCGATCGCCGCCAGGCACTGCGGTACCTGGCGCGTGCGCTCTCGATCGATGGCAACTTTCGTGACTTTATAGCCGAGGAGTCCGATTTCGACCCCCTGCGACAAGACCCGCTCTTCAAGAACATCGTGGGCGTGGGGGAGTAGGGGGGAGGATGCAGGGGGGGGCAGGCGAGCCGTAAGCGTCAGCGCCCGGAGCTTTCGTCTCGGCTCTCCGCTCTCGACTCGAACCGTGGGCGAGGACGCCACGACCCTCCGCTCTCGACTCTAACCACTCCGCGCGGAGTCTTCGTGGACCATGTCGACCAGATAGCGGACGTTGTCCACGGGTGTTTGTTGTAGGACGCCGTGTCCCAGATTGAAAATGTGTCCGGGGCGATTGTGGGCTGCTTCGAGAATCTCGTTGGCGCGGGCGCGAATCGTGGGACGGTCTGCCAATAACACCAACGGGTCGAGATTGCCTTGGATGCCACGGTCGTGACCCATGGTTTTCCAAGCGTCTGCCAAGCCGATGCGCCAATCGACACCGAGAATATCTCCCCCGGCTGCGGTCATTGCGGGGAGCAACATGGGGTTGCCTGTGGCAAAGTGAATCACCGGTGCCCCCGGGGTGAGTTGTTCAAAAATGGTTTGCATGTGCGGCAAGACAAACGTGCGATAGTCCTCGGGGGCGAGGCAGCCGACCCAACTATCGAAGAGTTGCACCGCTTGGGCCCCGGCTGCGATTTGGGCGTTGAGGTACAGCACGATCGAGCGCGAGAGTCGTTGCATCAATTCGTGCCAGGCTGCGCTTTGGCGATACATGAGTGTCTTGGTGTGCAGAAACGTGCGGCTACTGCCCCCTTCGATGGCGTAGCTGGCCAATGTGAACGGGGCACCGGCAAAACCAATCAAAGGAATCGTCTCGGGCAAGTCACGCCGAGTTTGCGTGACCGTTTCGATCACATAGCCCAGCGAGTCGATGCTCTCCAGGGCGAAGACGCGGTCCACATCGCTCGCTTCGCGGACCGGATTCTCGATGCGGGGTCCATCGCCGGGCAAGAATTCCAGCTCCATTCCCATCGGTTCGAGAATCGGGAGGAGATCGGAAAAGATGATTGCCGCATCGACCCCCAGTTTCTCGACCGCGGTACACATCACTTCGCTGCAAAGCTGGGGATTCTTGCACAATTCGAGGAAACTCATTCCGGCACGGACCGCCCGATACTCGCTCATGTAGCGCCCCGCCTGGCGCATGAGCCAGATGGGGGTGTAGGGGACCGGTTCGCGTCGGCAGGCTTTCATGAATGGGCTGTCGTACCAGGCCGGTCGTTCGGTTGGTGGGAGTGTGGTGGCAAGAGCAGCGAGCCGTTGGGCGATTCTTTTTTTGCGGGCCACAAGTTCACCGGCGACACAAGCAAACTCGCTCACGAGCTGTCCCATTTTTCCATGCGAGGGTTCAAAATCGACCGGCAGAGATTGCGTGCGAAGCATTTCGCTAGTGGTGGGACCAATCGAGGCAACGGCCAGGTGGTCGAGTGCCGCGCGGAGTGGCGATTCTAAATCGAGTTGACGCGCGACCTGCAAGAGATGCACGACTTGTTGAGCCGCCGTGAACAAACAGGCATCGACCTCGCCCGTGGCAATGCGCCGGACATTGGCTTCCAAAGGGGCGAGGTCCTCGGGCAACTCCCACCGATAAACTTGCACGGGGACCACCGTCGCTCCGCGGGCTTCGAGTCCCGCGGTGAGACTCAGATTCGGCAGACCATACTCTTGCACGGCGACAACCTGATTCGAGACCGGCAGGTGGGCGTCGAACGTCGCGAGTACTTCCCGCCAAGTGTTGGGCTCGGGGACCTGCAACGTGGGAGTGATGCCAAGTTCGCGCAACACGGCCAAGGGCTTCGGGCCCCGGACAACCGTTTTCACATCGGTGAGCGCATCGAGCAAGCGCTGGCGGGGGACATGCCGATCGATTTGCAGCAAGAGTTGTTGAATACCGACGCCGGTGAGAAATAAGACCACATCGATTTGACCGGTGATCAGATGATTGGCGAAATCAATCACAGGCCGATCTTCCGCGCACGCCACTTCGCGCATCGAGGGACTGACAAACGCGATGCCGGAGAATTTCTCGATGAGCCGCTCGATCTCAGGCGCACGGCGACTCTCGAAGGCGGCGATACGGAGTTGGGAAAAATCGGGGCGTGATTCAGAGTTCATCGCGGCACGTGACGGGATCACGTCTCTGGGGTGGGTCTTCTACTTAGGGGTGACTCAAAAATAACTTCCGTAGACTACGCCAACGGCGTTTCAGCTTTCA
>CALMBE010000244.1 GCA_937860165.1 uncultured Planctomycetaceae bacterium | reverse complement strand
GCTGATTTTATCTGACAGAGCGATGTAGAATTAATGGAGTCTTCCTTTTTGTGTCTTTTTGTGCTTTTCGTGGCAAAAAAAACCGCAACCACTTTGACCGGTCCCGTTTCATTTCCTGAGAACAGGGCCTCACTGAGCAGGACTTGGTTCTTCTCTTTGGTCGATTCCATCGTTGACGCAAATGAGATAGGCCATCACATATTCGTCGATATCGTCGGTCAGAAAATCCACCCGCGCGTCCAGATACGCGACAACCACGCCACCTGGGTGGAGGCTGCGCGGGGCTGCGGATAGGTAATTGTACTTGTTAGCATCGAGACAGGGCATCGCGTCGACTTGGGCACCTGCCAAGTCGGGGCAAATCTGAAGCATGTCGCTATTGGGACCGAGGATATTAGGGAGCTGAGTTTGATAGGCATATGTCGCGAGTGCCACGAAAGTAGTAGTGGAGTAGAGCGGCGTCGCGCTGTGCATGTCAAAAGCCAAGAGACTGGCCCCTGTCCAGGGAAGTGCCCAGACGCCCCGTTCGTCTTGCTCATGATCTCGAGTCCGCACTTCGCCAAACAGCAATGTTCTTCCCAAGCCGTCGGAGATTCTTCTGAGTGATTGGCCCCGTCCGATAAGGGCTCCCGGATAGACCAGTTGCAAATCGGTGTGATACGGGGTGCAGAAGGCGGCGTAGTTCCCCTTGGCAAAGCGTTTGCCGAGCGTGAAAGTTTCGTCGACAAAAAATCTTCCGCGGGCTTCGTCGCTGGGGCAGAGCAGGGCCTCGAGCACCTGCGACTGGGGTTCGGCCGACTGTTCAAACACGTTCTGGCTGGTGTCGAACTGTTGCTCGAGCTGTTGCTGCTCGATGTAGGGCAACAACTGCACCGCCCAGCTCAATTGTTTTCCTCGAGTTTGCAGGAAGCGCTCGTAGGTAGTCAGACCCGCCGGCTTCTCTTCAAAGTCGACAATTCCCGAGGCGGGCAATTTTTTTTGGGCATCCGTGGCGTTGTGCGTGGCAACGGCAAGTTGCCGGAGGTGGTTCGCACATTGCACGCGGCGGGCCGTTTCCCGAGCTGCTTGCACCGCGGGAAGGAGCAGAGAAATCAACACTCCAATGACGGCGATCACCACCAGTAGCTCGACCAAGCTAAATCCCAGGCGGGGTGGGCGCGGAGTCTTTCGCAGTGCAGGTGAAGATAAGTAGAAAAGCATGAACCATGTTCCCATTCCGCACAGTCGCAAGGGCGCTGTCCCCCTAGCTACTCGATTATACGACAGACCGAGGATTCCGGCTAACCAGGCCAAGGGGGGTCCCAGGAGAACTGCAGGGCCAATGACTTTTTCACAATGGCGGGTGCCATGGCCACGGCGGTACTCCG
>CALMBE010000243.1 GCA_937860165.1 uncultured Planctomycetaceae bacterium | reverse complement strand
TGGGTCAGCCCACTATAAGCTATTCGGCGCAAACCCTGCCGGAACTTCGGAATACCTTGTTCCGGCCTACAATGTCCGTGGAAAAACGATCCACATTTTCGCATGTAACGTAAAAAATTCCGAACATTTTTGTCAGTCCCAACTAAGGTCCTTTCGATGTCGCCACGCAATAATTCTCCCTCGAAGAACTTGCCCCGCCGGTGTGGCAGCATTTATGTTGCCGTATTGGGTGTGGCCATGATGGTCAGCATCCTCGCCATGGCTGCGATGCACCTGGCGCGTGTTGAGTTGCAGGATTCTGTTTCGGTGGCAGAGAACGCACGGGCCCGTCTGGCTGCCGAAGTGGGAGTCGAATGCACCTTGAAAGCACTCGCGAACGACCCCAATTGGAGAACCAATCACAACAGCGGCGAAAACTTCAGTTTTTTGCCGGCAATATCCACGCTTCAGGGAACCGGCCAATTCACTTCCGCCCTCATCGATAGCGATGGCAACCTCGCCGACTCAACTCAAGATTCGGTCACAGTGCGGGCTGTCGGAACTGCGGGGAGTGCCAGGAGTGTGGTGGAAGTCTTGTTGCAACCCAAAGGAATCGGACTCGACTCTTTGGCTTCATCGCTACACGCGGGGGGGGGACTCACGGTTTCCAATACATTGAGCACCGATCAACAGGTCAGTGCCAATGGAAATATCCTCGTGAGTTCGTCGACTATCGTCGGCAACGCCAAAGCGACCGGCACCATTACTGGCACCGTTACTGGCACGACCTCGCCGAACACGACCCCGGCCTGGCAAATGCCAGACCCGGCAGGGGTTTTTGAGTATTACACCGCCAATGGAACTGCGATTTCATACAGTTCAATTGCGGGGGGAATCATCGAGAACGTAGTTCTCAGCCCGGCTCACAATCCCTACGGAACAGGGGTGACCAACACTCAAGGGATCTATGTGATCGATTGCCAAGGCAACACGATCAAGATCCAAGAATGCCGCATCGTGGGCACCCTGGTCTTGCTCAATCCTGGTGTAGGTTCGATCATCGCCATGAAAGTTCATTGGGAAGCGGCTATCGCTAATTACCCCGCCCTCTTGGTTCAAGGGAACTTTCAATTCGACGGCAACTTCACAACCTCACTTTCGGAAGCGACACTCTTGGTAAACTTCAATCCCCCTGGCACCCCTTACAATAGTGTCTCAGATAGCGACACGCTCGATTCCTACTCGGCCGAAATCGTAGGACTCGTGTACGCGACGGGGAATCTGCAGTTCACAAAGCAGACGACGATTCGAGGTGTTGTAGTCGCAGG
>CALMBE010000242.1 GCA_937860165.1 uncultured Planctomycetaceae bacterium | reverse complement strand
GGCAATCAGTTACGCCGTCGTCCGAAAATGTCACTGGAGGCCGCGCACAGTATAAGCGGCCGACAGTCGTTGCTACTCGGTTTTGGGAGCCTATCCCAATCCGAGCCAAATAGAGCGGAATCAGTGTTTTGGAGATCGCCCAAATACACAAAGGGGGATTGAGTAGACAACGAGCTGTTTTCAATGAGAATGCACTAAGCACAAGCAAAAAGCCGAAGGGTTGGCCCCTTCGGCTTGGGTTGTTGTGCGTTCGCTGAAAAACTTCTACACGGCCACGTAAAAACTGGCGAACTTGTTGGTTGATACCGGCTTGATCTTGCCAGCCCAGCCAGCCTGACCGAAGGCGATCATGCGGGCAACGCAGACTTGTTTCATCGCCTCGCGGGCGGGCTTGAGGTAGTCGCGGGGGTCGAATTTTTCCGGCGATTCCATGAATACCTTGCGAATCGCACCGGTAATCGCCAGCCGGTTGTCGGTGTCGACGTTCACTTTGCGTACGCCGTGCTTGATGCCGCGTTGGATTTCCTCGACGGGCACACCCCAGGTTTGCTTGAGTTGGCCACCATACTTGTTGATGATGTCCTGCAATTCCTGTGGCACGCTGCTCGAGCCGTGCATCACCAAATGGCAATTCGGGAGTCGGCGATGGATTTCTTCGATACGGTCCATGGCCAACACGGCACCGGTGGGCTTGCTGGTGAATTTGTAAGCCCCATGGCTCGTGCCGATGGCGACCGCTAGGGCATCGACACCGGTCTCGGCAACGAAACGTTCGGCTTCGTCGGGATCGGTCAGCAATTGGTCGTGCGACAATGTCCCCGTGGCACCGTGTCCATCTTCCTGCTCGCCTTCACCCGACTCCAGCGAACCGAGGCAGCCCAGTTCTCCTTCGACCGACACCCCCAGGGCATGGGCCGCTTCGACCACTTCCCGCGTGACATCGACATTGTATTGGTAACTTGCGGGTGACTTGCCATCGGCTTCCAAGGAACCGTCCATCATCACGCTCGTAAAGCCGTTCTCGATGGCGCTCTTGCAGGTCGCGGGGCTGTTGCCATGGTCTTGGTGCATGACGATGGGAATCTCGGGATACAACTCCGCGGCCGCGAGCATCAGGTGGCGGAGGTAATTATCTTGGGAATAGGAACGGGCCCCCCGGCTGGCCTGTACGATCACGGGAGAATTCGTCTCCTTGGCAGCCTCCATGATCGACTGGATTTGCTCCATGTTGTTCACGTTGAAGGCGGCGAGACCATAGTCGTTTTCGGCGGCATGATCCAACAACAATCGCATGGGTACCAATGGCATGGTAAAAACTCCTTCGTATTAAAAGTCAATTCTTGATTGCTTGGCTGGTCTTCACGAGAACGGCCCCATTGTAGCAAAACTGGCAGGGCTCGCGGAGGGGGCCAAAATTGGCAGCGGTTTGATACCCACAAACTTTCCAGCTAGTGTTTTGTCAAAGCGTTATTTTGGGGTGCCATGCCCACGCTGGTACTCCGGCGTGGGC
>CALMBE010000241.1 GCA_937860165.1 uncultured Planctomycetaceae bacterium | reverse complement strand
CGCCGGAGTACCAGCGTGAGCATGGCACCCCAAAATGAATAACTGATCGGCCCTGCGCAAGTCTGCCCCCACGTAGACCTCCGTAACAGGTCCGACTAGAATCGCGGCTGCCACTTACTCATATGCAAATAGGGTCGCGGGACATGCAGGATTACGAAAATCGAGGCTCTTTTTACCTGGGTCGCAATTACGACCTCGCGGCCCGCCAGGTAACTCCCCAAAAGCTGCTGTACAACAGTAGTGACCTGACGACCCATGCCGTATGCGTCGGGATGACCGGCAGTGGCAAAACGGGACTCTGCCTGTCGCTGATTGAAGAGGCAGCCCTGGATGGCATCCCGATTATTGCCATCGATCCCAAAGGGGACTTAGGCAACCTGCTCTTGGCGTTTCCCGAGTTGGCCCCCAGTGATTTCGAGCCTTGGATCGATCCCACGGTCGCCGCACAAAAAGGAATCACTCCTGCCGAACTTGCCGACAAGACGGCTTCCCAATGGCGGGCGGGACTCACCGATTGGGACCAAGACGGCGAGCGCATTCAGCGTTTTAATTCCGCGGTCGACAAGGTGATTTACACCCCGGGCAGTTCCGCGGGGATACCTCTAACGGTGCTCAAAAGTTTCGATGCCCCCTCGCAGGCGATCCTGGACGATGCCGACCTGTTTGGCGATCGTGTGCAATCGACCACCGAAGGGGTGCTAGCCCTTTTGGGAATCGATGCCGACCCCGTCCAGAGCCACGAAGCGATCTTGATTGCGAGCGTTCTCAGCCACGCTTGGCGCGACGGTCGCAATCTGGAACTCTCCGGCTTGATCCGCGACCTCCAGCAACCTCCGTTCGACAAAGTGGGCCTGGTGGATCTGGAGAGTTTCATGTCCGCCGGGGATCGCAAAGCGCTGGGGATGAAACTCAACAACTTGCTGGCGGCCCCGTCGTTTGCCAGTTGGCTCGCAGGGGTTCCGCTTGACGTGGAACGGCTCTTTTATACTGCCGAGAAAAAACCCCGGTTGTCGATTCTGTCGATTTCGCATCTGAGCGACTCCGAGCGGATGTTTTTTGTCACGATCCTGCTGAATGAAATTGTCAGTTGGATGCGAGCCCAGCCGGGCACCGGAAACCTCCGGGCGATTCTCTACATGGACGAAGTCTTCGGCTACTTTCCTCCCTCGGCGAACCCCCCGAGCAAGAAGCCCATGCTTACGCTGCTCAAACAAGCGCGAGCCTTTGGACTCGGCGTGGTACTCGCCACCCAGAACCCCGTCGATCTGGATTACAAAGGATTGTCCAACGCCGGCACATGGTTTCTGGGGCGATTGCAGACCGAACGTGACAAGCTCCGGGTGCTCGAAGGTCTCGAAGGGGCCTCGGCCGAGGCCGGGTCGACTTTCAATCGTTCCCAGATGGAAGCCACTCTCGCTGCCTTGGGGAGCCGGGTATTCCTGATGAACAACGTTCACGCGAACCAGCCCACGGTGTTCCATACCCGCTGGGCCATGTCGTATCTTCGCGGGCCGCTGACGCGCGATCAGATTCGCAAACTCATGGAACCTCGCCGCAAGGAACTTTCGGCAAGTTCGCCGGGCGAGATTGCCAAGACGGAGCAAGTCGTCGAGCGAGCCCAGTCTGCCGAGCCGATCCTATTCGGCAATCTTCAACAAAAATACTGGCCTCTGGCCGAAGGGCATCCGAAGGTCTCCCAGTTGCAATATCGCCCCGGATTGGTCGCCGAGGCTCGGTTGCATTTTGTCGACGCCCCTAAGGATATCGATGTCTGGCGCGACATGGTGGTCCTGCAAACGATCCACTCCGAATTGCCCGAGCCAATCTGGGAATCGGCGTTGATTTTCGAGCAGCAAGCCCATTTGGAGGATGCCCCGCGAACGGGGGGGCAGTTCTCGGCATTTCCGTCGGGACTCTCCCAAGAAAAAAACTACGCCCGCTGGGGAAAAGAACTGCTCGATCACCTGTATCGCAACGAACGGTTGGTGGTTTGGCACTGCAAGGCCTTGGATGCCAACTCCGAGCCGCTGGAGACCGAAGCCGACTTTCGCTCGCGCCTGGCCCCGTTGGCCGCTAAACAATGTGAACAAGCCACTGCGGAAGAACGCCGGGCTTTCGAGAAAAAAATTGAACGGGCCGAACAAAAAGTTCGCAAGACCGAGCAAGATCTGAAAACCCAACGGTCGCAATTCTGGGTGCGGCTGGGAGAGTTTTTCATGATTGCGCTGGACATCGTGCTGAGTTTATTGGGCAAGGGACGCCACTCCCGCAGACAACCTACGACTTCGATTTCGCGGACCATGCGCGAGCGGGGCGAACAATCCCGGGCGCAAGATCGGCTGGATATCGCTCAGCAAGATCTCGAAGACCTGGAAGAGGAGCTTGCGGATCGCCTGGAAAAAATCGAGCAAAGTTTTTCCCCAGGGAGCCTGGAAATCGAAAAACGAGAAACACCACTTCGCAAGGGAGACAGCAGTGTCGGTATCGTCCAACTCGTCTG
>CALMBE010000240.1 GCA_937860165.1 uncultured Planctomycetaceae bacterium | reverse complement strand
AAGCCGCTGGGGTGCAAGAATTGGCAGTGGTCGCACCTCCGACCCCCTTTGGCTCGTTCAATCAAGACCTGTTGGCAACTTGCCATGAATTAGGAATTCGAGAAGTTTACCGAGTGGGAGGTGCCCAGGGGGTGGCTGCGTTGGCCTATGGGGTCGAAGGTATCACCCGAGTCGACAAGATCGTGGGACCTGGAAATCTTTTTGTTGCGCTTGCCAAGAAACATGTTTACGGGACAGTGGACATCGATTCGATTGCAGGCCCGAGCGAAGTTGTGATCATCGCCGACGATACCAGCCAGGCCCAGTTCGTCGCCGCCGACTTGATCGCCCAGGCAGAACACTCGCCGGGTTCGAGCATCTTGTTGACTTGGAGCGAAGCCCTTCTGGACGAAGTGGAAGCGGAGCTTGAATTACAACTCAGTCGGCTTGAACGGGGCGAATTTGCACGTCAATCGCTGGGTGAGTTTGGCGCGTTGGTCCTAGTTCGCGATCGGGACGAAGCCGTAGACCTCGCTAATCAATTGGCGACCGAGCATTTGCACCTAGCATGTGAAGATGCCGAGGAACTGGTGAGCGCCATCCGTCATGCAGGTGCGATTTTCGTCGGACCGTTCAGTCCCGTTCCCATCGGGGATTATGCTGCTGGACCTTCTCATGTGCTCCCCACCGGTGCGACCGCCAGGTTTGCCAGCGGGCTTAGTTCCAACAGTTTCTTGAGGACTGGGAGCGTGTTGAGCTTTGACCAAGCAGGATTTGAGTCGCTCGCTAGCGATGCCTTGGCCATGGCAAACAAAGAAGGACTCACAGGCCACGCCGCTAGCGTGGCGATTCGCCGAGAATTTCCGAGTTGATTTTTCAGGAGGCGGCGAAAACCGCTGCCTGGCTCCCCGGAGGAAGGTGTTCCTCCGGCTAGGTTGAATCCGAAAGATCGGGTGACGCTGTCGATGCCTTGGATGAACGCACTTGATGGCCGGGGTTACGTTCCGGGCTTCCTGGCTGCATCCCGCAAAGTTTGCCCTGTCCGCAAACTTCTGGTACGGAATCAAAATTACCTCGCAGATGTTGGCCACTGGGCTGAACGCTGCCGGGCCTGACAGCCGAATCGATTGGAAAGGGACTCCCCACGTCGGTGAGATTCCCTACCCTGTTCGTTTCAGCGGGTGATCTACCATGGCTCAGCGTACCGTTCTTTCTCTGACGGCGGTGTTTGTGTTCGGATTTGCTAGTTCCCTTTCTAGCAGTCGGTTGATTGCGAAAGATAGCGCACAAGACGGGACTGATTCCGACTCTGCGAGTGAGTGGTACTACGAGAGCGAACAGACTCAACCCAAGTCGTCCATTGCTCAACAGAAAGCCCAACGCCGTGCCGAGCAACGGAGCGACCGGTTAGCATCGCTGCGCTGGTATGGATACATTCCAGGAAGGCCCCAAGCCTCGGGGATGCCCTTCACAACCGAGTATAGTCCCCAGTGGACCCGTCCCGGCGGCAGGCCCTTTGCCTGGTATACAGGGTATCCCACGGTCGTGGTGCCGTCGTATCATCGCTATTGGTGAAACGGGGCCACTGGCGATACTTGCAGTGGGCTTACACCCACCGCTCGCCTGGAACGACTAGGCCCGTCGGCTCAATCGAAATCGCCGACAGGCGTCGAGCAAACCCGCTAGGTGCTTTGGTTGCTTCGTGCCGCGCGGGGTGTGAGTTAGTTCCTCGTAGAGCTGCCGGGCTTCGTTTAACACATCCGCGCTCACCACATCGGCAGTGGTGGCTTCGGGGGAGAGCCCCGCCAGCATTTTGGTGGCACTAGCGATTCCCGACCAGTCCTCGGCAACTGCCGCGTCGAAGAGCCGTTCGATGGCATCGAGATGGCGATCAACCAATTGCTCGACACGCCGACTATCGACGGCCAGTCGAGAGTGCATTCTCGCCAGATTCGGCAACGACGGGTAATCCGCGGTATCCATTAGGCGGCTTGACGGAAGGTGTGAATGCGGGCCCCACCAGTTTTGGTTCTCCGCAACACTTGAACTACGAGTAGCTCAGAAACTTGTCGGGAAACCTTTGCCAGCTGCGAGTAATCCACCTCGGGTGAGTTGGCGATCGCAAGGCGTGCTTGTTGCAGTACGATTTGGGTGGAACGCGCCCTGACATATCCTCGGGCCTCGGATAAGCTCATCGATTGCAGGCGACCCTGTACCAAGTTGCAGACGTCCGCCAAACACTGCTCGATGACTTGTCGAACGAGCGGCTCAAGGTTGGCTCGACGTTTTGGTTGGAACAGACTCCGAATGAACTTGAGCATGGGGTTCTCCTTTCGTATCAGGCGCTAGTTAAAAGGCGCTAGTTTTCAGGCGCTAGCAAGAGTTTCCTTAACTAGCGCCTGGCAACTAGCTTTGTCAAAGCGTTATTTCGGGGTGCCATGCCCACGCTGGTACTCCGGCGTGGGCATGGTATCGAGCACGCATGGCCACAGCGGAGTACCGCCGTGGCCATGGCACCCTCATTTTTCGGTTTGACAAAGCACTAGCGCCTTCCTGTGTGGTTAGCATCGAGTTTTGCCTGCTGGCAACTACAGCCGCCAAGGGCTAGCTAGCCATCCCCCTCTAGCAGTAAAACTACGCTCAAATATCCCGAGATACTTAGTCTGCAAATTGCCTGCACTTGACCGAATTTACCCAATCGCTTAACTTTGCAGTGGCGGCAGTGAATTCAAGTGCAAGCTGCTCAAGTACCTTGGGGGTTTGTACCGAATAATCGTTGCACAGCGTATGTGCTAATTCTTGGGCGCCGTGGCCAAGTGGCTAAGGCAACGGATTGCAAATCCGTCATCCCCGGTTCGAATCCGGGCGGCGCCTCTGGAAGATCTCAGGCCGCTTGCATTTAAGGTGCAAGCGGCTTTTTTTTGTGGAGAGGCGCTAGTTTTGTTAGTTCCCTTCCCCCTCCATCCTCCCCCCTTTCCTCCCATGCCTTTCATCCACGCCGATTTTCTGCTGCAATCCAAGACGGCTCGACGGCTTTATCATCAGTTTGCCGCCGACGAACCGATTCTCGATTACCACACCCACCTGCCTCCCCAGCAGATTGCCGAGAACCATCGCTTTGCGAATCTTGCCGAAGCTTGGCTCGGGGGGGATCACTACAAATGGCGGGCCATGCGGGCCAATGGGGTCTCCGAAGAATTCTGCACCGGTTCTGCCGAACCCTACGATAAGTTCCTGGCTTGGGCGAGGACCGTTCCCCAGACGGTTCGCAATCCGCTCTTCCACTGGACCCACTTAGAGCTTTTGCGGTACTTCGGCATCGATGAGCTTTTGAATGAAGCGAGTGCTCCCCGGATTTGGGCCCAGGCGAATGAACGACTCAAGAGTGATGAGCTAAGCATTTCCGGCATCTTTTCGCGGTTCAAGGTGCGGGCCGTCTGCACGACCGACGACCCAACCGACGATTTGGCGTATCACACCGAGATCGCCGCTAGCGGATTACCGACCAAAGTCTTGCCCACGTTTCGGCCTGATCGGGTGCTGGAAATCGACCAAACCGCGCAGTTCAATTCCTGGGTCGATAAGCTCGCCGCAGCAAGCAATAACTCGATTGGCAACTTCGCGGATTTACTGGCCGCACTTCATCAACGGCACGACTATTTCCATGGACTTGGATGCCGGCTTTCGGACCATGGTCTCTGCCATGCCTACGGCGACGAGTGCGAAGATCCGACCGCCGCGGCGATTTTCGCCAAGGCCCGGGGAGGAAAGCAGGTTTCCCCCGAGGAGCAATCGCGATTTGCCTCGAATTTGATGATGCACTTCGGGCGGATGAATGCCGATCAAGGCTGGGCGATGCAACTTCACCTGGGGGCACTGCGCAATGCCAATGCGGGTCTCATGCGAAAACTGGGCCGCGACGTGGGAGGCGATTCTATCGGCGACTGGCCCCAAGCCGCTTCCCTCTCGAAATTTTTGGGTCGGCTCGACGACGAGGGAAAACTGCCCAAAACGATTCTTTACAACCTCAACCCCGCCGACAATTATGTGTTCGCCACGCTAATCGGCAACTTTCAAGATGGTTCGATCGCGGGCAAGATTCAGCTCGGTTCCGGCTGGTGGTTTCTCGATCAGTGGGAGGCCATGCGGTGGCAGATGAACGCGCTCTCAAATCAGGGTTTGCTGTCGCGATTTATTGGAATGCTGACCGATTCCCGGTCGTTTCTCTCATATCCCCGGCACGAATACTTCCGCCGCTGCTTGTGCGATCTCTTGGGTACCGACGTCGAGCGCGGGGCGATCCCCGATGACGACTCCCTCTTGGGCCCGCTCGTACGCAACATCTCGTTCAGCAATGCCCAGCAGTATTTTGGTTTGGGAGTTTAGAGGAATCTGGCGAGCCGTAAGCAGACCACACAAGTGGGTGTGGTGCCCTCGCCCGGAGAAGGGCGGAAATTGCGTCATCCCCGCGCAGGCGGGGAACCAGTTGGTGCGAGTACTGGGTTCCCGCCTGCGCGGGAATGACTTTTTAGGAAAGGCGAAAAGACAGAGAAAGCGAGAACTAAAATAGCCGCGGTTCAACGAACCGCCGGGCTGCAAGCCGCTCAGAACTCGACAGTCGCAAAATAGTCGTCGAGGGTTTCTGCCCGACGAATCTGCCGCACCTGGCCATCCGATTGCAAGAGAAGCTCAGCGCATCGCAAGCGACCGTTGTACTGGAACCCCATGGCATGGCCGTGGGCCCCGGCGTCGTGAATGACCAGCACATCACCGACCTGCACGGCGGGGAGTGACCGATCGATGGCGAACTTGTCGTTATTCTCGCACAGCGATCCCACGACATCGACGGGGCCCGCCGGGGGGGCATGTTCCTTGCCGAGCACCGAAATATGGTGATAGGCCCCATACATGCCAGGTCGCATCAGATTGGCCATCGAGGCATCGACCCCCACATAGGATTTGTAAGTCTCCTTGAGATTGATCACCTTCGTGATCAAGAAACCGAAGGGCCCGGTCATGGCTCGGCCATTCTCGGTCATCATGCTGGGTGCCAATCCGGCGGGAGTGAGCAACTGTGCGTAGAGTTGCTCGACCCCAGCGCCGAACTCTCGCAGACAAATCTCGGATTGCTCGGGCCGGTAGGCCACGCCAATTCCCCCGCCAAGATTGATGAACTCCATTTCGATTCCCAATTCGCTCCGGATGAGCAGTGTCAGCTCGAACAACATCCGCGCCGTTTCCAAGAGCGAATCCAAGTTGATTTCGTTGGACACCACCATCGTGTGCAGTCCGAACCGGCGTGCCCCCAAGTGGCGGCAGCGCTCGTAGCCACGCAGGAGTTGTTCGCGTCCGGCACCGAACTTGGCTTCCTGTGGGTTGCCGATGATGGAGTTACCAGTCTTCTCGGGTCCAGGATTAAAGCGGAACGAAATCGTATCGGGCATCGGCCCGGCTTGTAGGAGCGTGTCGATCAGGTTGGGATGGTCGAGATTGATTACCGCTCCCAGTTCAAGCGCCTTGGCATACTCCTCGACGGTGGTGTTATTCGAGGTGAACATGATCGCATCGCCAATGATCCCCACCCGTTCGCAGAGCACCAGTTCGGCGAGGCTAGAACAATCGCCGCCACTCCCCTCCTCTTTCAGCAGCGACACGATGTGCGGATTCGGAGTAGCCTTAATGGCAAAATACTGACGGAAGCCTGGATTCCAGGCGAAGGCCTGATTCAGTTCGCGGGTCCGCTGGCGGATGCCAACTTCGTCGTAAAGATAAAACGGCGTGGGATAACTTCCCAGGATCGGTTCGAGTTGCGATGCCGAGAATGGAAGCGACTTTTCCATGGAACAACCTGATTCACAGTGATTCAAAAAACGAATCTCAGATTGTAGCAAAACTCCGGGGCGAGTGATATTCTTGCGGGTGGCTGGTCAGGGCCGATCACTTTTACAAGATGGGGGGTGCCATGGCCACGTCGGTACTCCGACGTGGCCATGTTTGCTCG
>CALMBE010000239.1 GCA_937860165.1 uncultured Planctomycetaceae bacterium | reverse complement strand
GCATTCGACCATCTTCCCTCCCTATTTCGTGGCTGGAGCAATCTTCAGTGGTCTGGCCATGGTGCTAACCCTTATGCTCATTGCACGAAAGGTAATGCATCTCGAAGACTACATTACCGTCCTTCATATCGAAGCGATGTGCAAGCTAATGCTTTCGATGGGGTGTATTGTGGGACTGGCCTATGGTACAGAATTCTTTATCGCGGCCTACAGCGGTAATCCTTATGAGCAGTTCGTGTTTCTCAATCGAGCACTAGGGCCGTTTGGTTGGGCCTATTGGACTATGGTCTCCTGTAATGTGTTGATTCCCCAATTGTTGTGGATCAAGCCACTGCGCAGGAACTTCACTTTTGTCTTCTTGATCAGCATTGTTGTTAATATCGGCATGTGGTTTGAGCGATTTGTAATTATTGTCACGAGCTTGCATCGCGATTTCTTACCCTCAAGCTGGGCCAGTTATGTGCCCACCATTGTCGAGGTCGCCACACTGGTGGGAAGCTTTGGCCTGTTTTTTTCCTGCTTCTTGGTGTTTTGCCGGTTTATTCCCGTGATAGCCATGGCCGAAGTGAAGGGTGTACTGAAAACTCCGCAGAGTGCTCTAAAGCATGATTCGGTAAGAGGAGATGCAGCATGAGCGATCACAGACTTCTAGCCTCCTTCGATAGTGAACAGGATCTGTTGGCAGCTACCAAGCTACTCAACTGCAAGGGATACAAGATCGTTGACGCCTTTACCCCATATGCCGTGCATGGCCTCGATCAGGCTATGGGGCTTAGGCCCTCGCGGCTTACTTGGGTATGCTTTGTTTGTGGCATGATGGGAGCTTTGGGAATGCTCTGGTTTGAATACTGGGTAGGAGCTATTTCCTGGCCGATCAACGTCGGCGGTAAGCCGTGGAATTCGCTCCCCGCGAATGTCCCCGTCGCTTTTGAAACCGCCGTTCTGTTGGCAGGATTTGGCAGTGTGTTCGCACTGCTAGGAGTGTCTCGGTTGTATCCGGGAAAGAAAGTGCAGCCTGAGTTGGAGCGCGTGACCGACGATCGGTTTGTGCTCGTGCTAGACGAAGCAGATGCTCGATTCGACACATCTCAAGTAGAAGCGATGCTCAAGCCACTGAACCTCATTAAATTGGAAGAACGGGTCGTCACTACGGAAGGATTTCAGCAATGATTCAGCGTTTGAATATTGGCTTGCTGATCCTACTCGGCGCAATCCTTGTGTTGCTGCTAGTTCTGAGAGTCGACAATTCACGCCCCAACTTCCAAGTGAATCTGGGCGACGACATGACGTATTCGCCGGCATACACTTCGTTCGAACCCAATGACAACTTCGCCAATGGCCGAACTTCGCAGGATCCCGTGCCGGGGACGATTGCGCGAGGCACCCAACTATTTAGTTTTGAAGCAACACCCGAGGGTGCAGTGCGAGCGGGCGAAGAGCTTAGCAACCCCTTTGATCCTGGCTCGGAAGCAGCGATCGCTTCCGCGGATCGGGGTGCTACCCTGTTTTCTGTCTATTGCATAGCTTGCCACGGAGTAGACGGCACCGGAAATGGCCCGGTGGCCAAACGCGGTTTCCCTCCTCCGCCGTCACTTCTGATTGGAAAGTCTCGTGAGATGAAAGACGGACAATTGTTTCACATTCTTACCTATGGTCAGAACAGCATGCCTCAGTTCGCCCCCCAGTTACCGCCCGCAAGCCGGTGGGATCTTATCAACTACATCCGCCGCATTCAAAACGAGTCGCCTCCGGCACCCACGGATAGTTCTGCGAACACAGACCGCTCTGTGAAAGAAGAAACGTCTCCGGCGACCTCAACCAACACGGAAACTCAGCCATGACACCTGCAAGTGCTCCATTCTCAACCCTAAGTCGGCGGTTGGCTCTCCTCGCCATGGTCTCAGCCATGGTCTTGGCTGTTGGTGCTACAATTGCGCCGCAGCGCACATGGAGCAATCTGTTGATTGTTGGTTTCTACCTCGTCACATTAGGACTTGGCGGGGCACTGTTCATCGCCTTGACCTATGTCAGCAATGCTTCATGGAATGTAGGCTTTCGCCGGGTGCCAGAAGCGTTAGCTGTCCTGTTGGCGCCGGTTGGCATAGGCCTTTTAGCAGTCCTTGCTCTTGGACGCGAGCACTATGCTTGGCATTCCCACGGCACCAGTGGCGCTGGCACCTTTTGGTTCAAAGAGATGTGGTGCAATTCGACTTTCTGGATCGGCAGGGGGGTTGTCTATGTCGCATTGTGGATTCTGCTATCTCGCGCATTGGTGACCGTATCGCGTCGCCAAGACAAAACCGGAACACTGGGCCTAACCATCGCCAACAAGCGATTGTCCGCCCTATTTCTTTTTGTCTATGCAGTTACTTTTTCGCTTGCAAGTTGTGATTGGCTTATGTTGCTCGAACCGTTGTGGTTCAGCTCAATCTGGGGCGTGTACAATTTTGCGGGTATGGTTCAAGCCGTACTCGCAACGATGATCGTGTTGACACTTGTGCTCAGATCGCGAGGCCCACTGCGAGGCATCTTTACAGACGATCACCTTCACGATTTGGGGAAATTGCTACTGGGGTTCAGTTGTTTTTGGATGTACATCTGGTTCAGCCAATACATGCTAATTTGGTACACCAACATCCCAGAAGAAACGTCCTATTTCATTCCCAGGATGCAGGGCGCATGGGGACCCATGATGGTCGTCAATATTGTGCTGAATTGGATCGTTCCTTTTTTCATTTTGCTCCCTAGACCATGCAAACGGAGCGAAAGCGTCATGATGAAAGTGGCTGCCATTGTGCTTGTCGGGCGTTGGGTCGACCTCTACGTGATGGTCTTTCCGTCCACGATCCGTGGCGAGCCAGTATTCGGCCTGTGGGAACTTGCCGGCGGATGCCTTTTGATTGGCACCTTTGGCTGGTTGTTCTCCCAATCTTTCGCCAAGGCGGCCCCTGTGCCAAGTGCCGACCCCTTACTTGGCGAGAGCCTCCATTACCACTGTTAACCCATATTTCCCATTTGATTTCCCGCACTTTGGCATGCGATTTGCGCTAGA
>CALMBE010000238.1 GCA_937860165.1 uncultured Planctomycetaceae bacterium | reverse complement strand
CAAGTGGCTGGCGAGTTGTGTGGCGGGCGGAAAACTGTGGACCCGCATGCGATTATCGCAATCCCCCACTTCGATCCGCACTTCCTCGACATCGGCAATGTTGCCCGCGAGCAAGTGGACCGAAACGCGCAGCTTGACCTCGATGAGTTTTTCGTTGGGAAAGAGGGCCGAGTCGCCGTCGGAGGCGATTTCCGTGCATTCGACAACGCGCCCAAAA
The DNA here is from genome assembly GCA_937860165.1 of uncultured Planctomycetaceae bacterium. GTDB lineage: Bacteria > Planctomycetota > Planctomycetia > Pirellulales > Lacipirellulaceae > Bythopirellula. The sequence continues at coordinate 1,924 of CALMBE010000238.1, read as the reverse complement.
TCGAAATTCACCTGGGGATTACCGGCTTGTGTGAAGGAGGTCTCGAGGGCGACCACTGCGACCGCGAGTAATCCCTTGCCAAGCGACCAATTGAGTGCCATGACGAGATTCCTTTGCTCTTTGTTCTGTTTCCGAGCGGCGGTGGGCCCCCCTGGCCACCGTCGCCCGTGGTTTATTACGCACGGTCGGCAAGGAAGGTTTGGAGCGCGGGAAAAAAGTTGCCTCCCGGTGCCAGCAGAGTGCGCAAAAAAAAATGCCCCAGGGTCGGAACCCTGGGGCGTTGGAAAGCGTAGCCGTTTGCGGCGCGGACTGTTTGGGAAATTCTATCTAAACAGCGTTTCAACCCAGCCGGACGGCCATGCCGTCCGGGATCCCAGAGGGCAGTGCAGGGCCGATCACTTTTTCACTTTGGGGTGCCATGCTCACGCTGGTACTCCGGCGTGGGCATGTGAATAGTCGAGAAAACATGGCCACAGCGGAGTACCGCCGTGGCCATGGCACCCTCCATTGTGAAAAAGTCATTGGCCCTGGAGGGCAGTGGCCCTCCGGCTGAGGTTTTTTTGAGAGTAGCTTAGTAGTCCGAATCCTTCAGCGGCGGATTCATGAAACTTCTCATCCGCAGTTCTTCATCCGCGCCGGTGTAGTCCAAAGCATCGGCCTTCGCCCCGTTGGGGGTCATGAGCTGCTGATATACGCGGTACTCGATGTCCTGACGAATCGCCCGGGCCGCGCCCCCCGCGAACACGACATTAAACACCTCGGGGTGGGCGCTGGCGGGCCGGGCATAAAACCTACCGCCACCTAAATAACTATCGGAATTCAAAGAATCCCTATTAAACCGCTCTTGCATGCTCGGTTGAAGCGTTTCGTTGTCATGTTTGGAAGGGTCTTCTCGTCTAGTAGCGTAATATGTCCAAACCATACCGTAAATCTGCTCGAAGTTGTAAACAATATCCTCAGGATTATCGACGATCGGGTTGAGCCAAGTGAAGATGGTATTTCCATCGCTCTCATCCCGATGAATATTCTCCGAGAGCATCAAGGTCATGCCTGCCCCATCCTTAATGTCCGTAGGGTAACGAGTTTTGGCTAGGGAGTTTCTTCGCAGGTCATGGAATAGGCCATTGGCTTTTACATCGTCAATATAATTGTCGTTTGAATCTCGGTCGTAGTAACCCGAATTGGCTACGTACGATAGGCGGGCCAACTCGCGGTTCGTTCCCGCATCGCTGGGACACACGAAGACTTCCAGTCGGGGCGGTTTGTTGAAGATCCATTCGGACTCAGCCATCTGAGCGCCCGCACCTCCATTGTTCGTAAGCAACTGTTCTGAAAGACCTGCCTGATCTAGCTTCGGCAGGATTTTTGCCGTCCAAGGTAAAGCGAGTTCAATTGCTGGAGTCGAAGTGATTCCATCGTAGTCTCCATAATCCGACGTATTAAGATCCGTCCGTTGAAATTGCACCAATCCCGGGAGTTCTCCCTTGCCATCAGTCGCGTAGCTTACCAGCGCAGTACCGAGTTCTTTGAGATTGTTGAGGCACTGCCCTTGGCGGGCCCGTTCGCGGGCGGCGTTCACTGCCGGGAGCAAGAGCCCCACGAGCGTGCCGATAATGGCGATCACGATCAACAGTTCTACTAAAGTAAAACCACGGCGCGAGGTTGCGTTCATAACCAGTCTCTCCTCGAAGAAAAGATTGCCCTGTGTTCCGGTGCCGGGGACCCGGTCGACGCTACGACTGGCCCGGCAAATGGATTATCACCCAAACCCTGGAAAAATACCAGAGTTTGTCGGAACCGGGGAAAAATGAGGATGAAGGATGAAGGATGAAGGATGAAGGGAGGAGGGTGGAGGGAGGAGGAGCTCCGGGCGAGGGCACCACACCCACCTGTGTGTCTGCTGACGGCTCGCCTGAGTTTTTTC
>CALMBE010000237.1 GCA_937860165.1 uncultured Planctomycetaceae bacterium | reverse complement strand
GACTTTCGCGTACGTCCCCCGGTCGGGCTGGGGCGAAGACAGGTTCGATATGGGTTCCCAAGACCTGATTGATCGAAGCCACCAGGTCCAGCAACGTGAATTGTTTCCCAGTAGCGACATTGATTACTTTGCCAGCCACCGCAGGTGCGTCTGCAGCTAACAGATTGCCCCGCACGATGTCCGACACATAGGTAAAATCCCGTGACTGCCTTCCGTCGTCATAAACGGTCGGGCGTTCGCCCCGAATCATCTTCGAGACGAAAATCGGAATCACTGCCGAGTATTCACTGTTGGGGTCCTGTCTTGGTCCGAAGACATTGAAGTAACGGATTGTGACCGTTTCCAGCCCAAATGTTTCCGTGAACGCGCGGCAGTAATATTCTGCGGAAAGCTTTGCTGCCGCGTAGGGTGAGAGTGGTGCAGGTAAGTCGGTCTCGCTCTTGGCAGGCTTGGGATCATTGCCATAGGCGCTGCTTGAGCCGGCATACACAACACGCCGGACCCCTGCTTTTCGCGCGGCATCGAGCACATTTACCGTCCCCGTGACGCAGACCGCGTTGGTATCCAGAGGCGCGGCCACGCTCCGCGGCACGGAAGCAAGCGCCGCCTGATGGAACACTACTTCCACCCCTGTAACAGCCTTAGCAATGACATTGGCATCGGTAAGATCGCCAACTAGCAACTCGACTTGATCGGCAAGGTGGGCAAGGTTTTCGCGTTTGCCGGTATCGAGATTGTCGAGTACCCGCACCGAGTCGCCCCGCTCGACCAGCGCCGTGACAATGTGCGACCCGATAAAACCTGCTCCGCCGGTAACTAAGATTTTCAAATTCGCTGCTCCTACGCGGCCATGAGTTACTTCTGGTAAGAGATTGAGAATAGTAATTTTGATATGAAGGAGCAATTGCATTCGGTGGCGACTGGGCGATCTTCAGCCTAATCCTCCTGCCATTGATTTGCCATTCCTAGAGATCGCCGAGGAACTATGGGATTTCGACTAGCGTCGTCTGACGATTCTCTTAGATCCGGGCAGGATCAAGGGTGGATTAAAACCTAACAAAGAAGCTGGCTTGGCCCTGCAAGTTGGCAGGCGGTTTACTTTAGTTGTTGACAAAGACTGGCCCGACGCACAGGGTAGACCATTGAGGGCCTCCTTTCGCAAGAGCTTACTGGTTACTCCACCTGACCGGTTGCAGCCACTGCCCTCTGAGTGGAAAGTGTCAGTGCCCGCTGCGGACAGCCATGAGCCATTGAAGGTTGTTTTCCACGAAGCATTGGATCAGGCCCTACTCCTGCGTAGCCTGAAAGTGTTTACCCTCTCAGGAGACGATATCTCCGGGACTGTCATGGTTACTCGCCAGGAAAACGAATGGCAGTTTGTTCCCAAGTCAAATTGGAAAGTTGGTAAATATCAAATACTTATCGACGAACGCCTCGAAGACCTCGCTGGCAAGAGCGTAAGACAATCTTTTGAGGTTGATAGGAGCAGGCCTTCTATCTCTGCGTCACGGACAAATCAAGGACGATGGGTTTTTTCAGTGAATTGAACCCGGTCAGAAGTAGAAGCTCCTGGAGATTCCGACTGTTAGGGCATGTTCCTAATCGTTATAACGGGGTCTGAGAAATCGAACCGATCCATTCCCGAGAGCCTCCCGGAAGCAATTCAAGCATGAGACCAAGACACGATCGTACAGGGTTGTTTTTGTTTTCCGTGTATCTCCTGCTCTATGCAGGGTTCGTATTCTTGGCGGCGTTTCGTCCTGAATTGATGGAGTCGCGTCCGTGGGTCGGACTGAATCTGTCCCTGACTTATGGCTTTGGTTTGATCGCGATGGCCTTCGTGTTGGCCCTAATTTATGGGTGGTGTGATTCTCCTAACCAATCTAAAGATTCCTACACTGCGCGTAAGGAAACTAGCCAGGAGGATCGGCGATGATCTACGAAGCCTCCTCCATGGCGGTGCTAGTCTTCACGGTTTTTGTAACTGTGACGCTCGGGCTGAGTTTTTACCTTGGCAAACAGGCCAAGACGTCTCAAGGCTATTTCGCGGCGCACGGCCAGATTCATTGGTTTGTCAATGGAATTGCCTTCGCGGGTGACTATCTCTCGGCAGCATCGTTTCTGGGCATTTGCGGGATGATCGCTTTTTATGGGTACGATGGTTTCTTGTACTCGATTGGATATTTGGCAGGTTGGATCGTGGCCCTCTTTGTAGTCGCCGAGCCTATCAAAAGGCTAGGAAAGTATACCTTTGCCGACGCACTGGATGCACAATTCAATTCTCCCGGCATCAAACTGGTGGTCGGAATCAGTACCTTAGCCGTGAGTCTATTCTACTTGATCCCACAGATGGTAGGAGCAGGAGTGTTGATCCAGCCCTTGCTGGGATTTCCCCATTGGATGGGAGTGCTCCTTGTGGGTGCGACGGTGATTGTCATCGTGGTTACAGCCGGCATGGTATCGACGACCTATGTGCAGTTTCTCAAGGGCGGATTGCTGGTCGCGTTTAGTACCGTGTTAACGGTGCTCATTCTCTCCCGCGGTTTTCAAGTGGCGAGTGGTGGGAACGATGGTTACAAATTTCGAACTCTGGGCCCATATTCCTTGAGCGCACTCCAGGGCGGCCAAGTTGAAATCGAAAAAACGCTCAACGCGGAAGTGCTTCCAGCCAAGGGTGCTTGGGCTGGTAAACCTTACGTGCGAACCAAGGAACGAAACTCGGGACTTGTCACCACCTGGGGCATCGGGCCGAGTGGGAGTGAAGGCGAAGATTCCACACAAGTCGTGCTTCGAGAAGCCCAAACTGTCACTCAACAAGTTGACGGCAAAACGCTCGTTAATGGCCAGATCAGAGGAACCAAGCCGGGCGAGCCACAACTGCACCCCGTGGGATATTTGTCCAAGCTGCCCAAAGGGGAGTCGCAAACGGGCCCTTTGGGGCTCGTGTCCTTTCTGAGTACATTGCAGCAAAGTGAAGTGATTCTCTGGGGGAGCGAAGTGCTAACTGACACTGATGGCACGGTTACGACTGTCTATTATCAAAAGCCCACCATGGGGAGCCGGGTGTTGCGTCCCGGGGAACACCCTTCCTTTGCTGGAATTCGCAGCGAGCGGATCACCGACAAACTAAACTTCTTGTCACTCATGTTGGCGCTCTTCTGCGGCACGGCATCGTTGCCTCATATCCTGATTCGCTATTACTCGGTGAAAGACGAAGCCGCTGCACGTCGCAGCACCATCGTGGGTATCGGCAGTATCGGTTTTTTTTATGTGCTAACCCTCTACATGGGATTCGGAGCAATGACTAGCGGTGCTCTCGATGTGACCGACAGCAATATGGCGGCTCCCTTGCTGGCGAAAAGTATCAGCGAACTGTTGTTCGCCATCATCTCGGCGATAGCCTTTACGACGGTCCTCGGTACGGTGAGTGGTTTGATCTTGGCTTCCAGCGGCGCGGTTGCCCACGACCTGGTAGCGGGTTTCTTTGGCGTCGAACTCACTGACCATCAACAGGTACGGATCGCAAAAATTGCATCGGTCGTGATCGGTGCCATCGCCATCCTCCTTGGCATTCTTTTCAAGGGGCTGAACGTAACTTACTTGGTTGGTTGGGCGTTTAGCGTCGCAGCCTCGGCGAATTTGCCTTCGCTGATCATGTTGCTTTTTTGGAAGGGAATCACCAAGCAGGGTATTATCGCCGCCGTTGTGGTGGGGATGACCACGTCGCTGGGGTGGATTCTGCTCAGTGCCGATACCTTCAAACAGGTCTACGGCTTGCCAGCGGAGTCCGCTTGGGTCCCCTTCAGCCAACCGGGAATCGTAACGATCCCGGTGGGTTTCTTGACTCTGGTCGTGGTATCTCTGCTGACGAAAAAACGCGGGTAGTAATTCCTGGAACTACAACAGCTCAGCACTCTCAAACCTGAGGCACGCTTGTGTGGCGGACCTTAGGCATGGCTCGTCTAATTACTCCCACTTTTTCTCCGTGTCCTCCGTGGCTCTGTGGTTTAATTGAAATGGGGAAGTTATTTGTGAGCCCTGCCTAAGGGGCGGAATACGTCCCCAAATCTCCGGGCCCGTCGGCGATCGATCCAATCATCTCTCGTTCCTTAAGAGCTTCAAACAACGAGCGATCCGAAACATGCCCTGCCCGTTGCTCTAGCAGCTTGTCAAGCAATTGAGAGCGTTCACCCAGGAGAACTGCAAAGTCAGTTGAGGCTTCCCTTAAGTGTCATTCCGA
>CALMBE010000236.1 GCA_937860165.1 uncultured Planctomycetaceae bacterium | reverse complement strand
GGGAAGCTTGTTGCGAATCCAAGCGATCCAATCGAGGGCCGATTGCAACTGGGTCGTGACCGACTGACCCAACAACACTTGATTGAGGTTATTGCCATCGAGCCGGTCGAAGTTCAGTTGCTGGCGTAGAAACGCTTCGTCCGCCTGTCGGGCGGCCAACAAGGATTGTCGATCGGCTTCCACTTGTGCGGGCAGCGATTTGATTTCCTTTTGCAGGCTGGAAAACTCCTTGCGGACGGTTTTGAGTTGCGACTCAAGCTCCGGCAAGCGTTCGAGGCCCCGGAGGGGATTGCTTTTAACTTCGCGTAGTTCGACTTCGAGTTGCTTGCCTCGCGTCATGAGGTCTTTTCCCCGGGCTCGCAGTGCGGCGGCCCGTTCTTTCCAGCGAGCTTCTAGCTCGATGGCCAACCGATAGGTTTGCAATTGATCGGTGAAGTCGGTTTCGAGGCGCTGTTGGACTTGGTCGAGCCAATCGGTTGCCAAGGCACTGGCTTTCTCCGCGAGTTGCGAAGGGGCTTGTGCTGCGTCCGGAGTTACTTCCAGTGTGCCCGAGGTTTCGCGGGTGGTGCCAAATTGTAGTCCATGAATCTCGCCGCTCTTGACATGAAGTCGTTGGTGCAAAAGGGCGGTGGTGTCGAGTTTCAGGTCGACGCGTTCGGATTGCAAAAGATTTGATAAGGGTGCGTTGGGGTCGGCGACCTGCAAGCCCGTGAGAACGAGGTGGCCTTCACGGAGCGAAGTTTTCAATTCCGCAATTTCGACCTTGGCACCTACGGCCGCTTGTCCACTTGTGACAATCGCCCAGTGCAGGAGAGGATCGAGTCCCAAGCGAACGCTCAATACCAGCCCGAAGAGCAATACGAGTCGGGGGAGCACATACTTCCAACGAATGAATTTCAAACTTCGACCCCCCATTGCGAACCAATCTCTGCCCCGCGCAACCACCGCACTGCTCGATAGCGCAACAGCCTGCTGGCAATGCGGCCCTGAATGCGAGCTGCAAAGCGGTGTGCCAACCAATAGGTCGGAAATGCCAAATAAAGTCCGATGAGTAAGTGTCCGACTACCGCTGTGTTGTTGAGTCCCAGCCAGGGGCTAATTGCTGCTTCGTACAGCCAAGTATGGACGGGACGCAAACCTTCGTGAGCTAGGATGATGGATCCGACGCGGTGGGCGAAGGGGTCGAGCAGGATTCCCAAGTAGGAAAAAATTCCCATGGCGAAGAGCCCGGCGGGCTTGCTGACCTGGAGTCCCATCAAAATCATGCCGAGGATAGCAGCCAGCAGATTTTCCTTGGGGATCAGGCCGATCCACATGCCCAGGAGCATGCCCCAAGCCATCTGCCGAGGGGAATTCACTGCCACTAGCGCCTGGGCGAGTTGACGCACCGGCCGGAGAAAAAGCGAGAACATGGCGAATCGCTGACTACGAGAAAAGATGAGAAAAGGCTACTCCACCAGGGGAGTTATCGGCAGTCGCTGGCCGGGGACTAGAGCACGATGCAGTGCTGGCAGAGCCCCCTTTGCGAACGATG
>CALMBE010000235.1 GCA_937860165.1 uncultured Planctomycetaceae bacterium | reverse complement strand
CTGAAAGATTTTACACCTTCGGTGTACAGACCAAAGGCAGCCAGCCTTGAAATGCCGAAGTTATTCTTGAGCCGTGCCTAAGGAACCAAGAAACCGATCGGCCATAGAATCATTTCGGACATCTCGCCAGGGCTTCTCGGGTACGGTACCCTGAAGACCATGCCTTCCTCCACTTATGAATTCGACGTGATCGTGGTCGGTGCCGGTCATGCCGGGACCGAGGCCGCGTTGGCCGCCGCACGGATGGGGGCCAAGACCGCGCTCTTGACCACCAACTGCGACACCGTCGGGCAGATGAGTTGCAACCCGGCAATCGGTGGTGTCGGCAAGGGACAAATTGTCCGCGAAATCGACGCCCTGGGCGGGGTCATGGGACAAGCCATCGATGCCACCGGCATCCAATTCCGCATGCTCAATCTCCGCAAGGGGCCAGCCATGCACAGCCCCCGGGCCCAAGCGGACAAAAAGCTCTATCAATCCGAGATCAAGCGGCTCGTCGAGTCGCAACCCAACTTGTCATTGCGCCAGGAAGTCGTCGAGGACCTGCTCACGGAACCGGGGGGCGAACTCCCTCGGATCGTCGGCGTAAAAGTTCGGGGCGAGGCCGAGTATCAAGCCCCAGCGGTCGTGTTAACCACCGGGACTTTCTTGCAGGCACTCATGCATACGGGCGAGGCCAAGACCGCTGGAGGTCGAGCCGGAGAAGGGACGAGCGGCGGCATCAGCGCGGCACTCGAACGACTGGGAATTCAGTTGGCCCGCTTCAAGACCGGCACACCACCCCGGTTGAATGGCCGCTTGATCGATTATAGCCGCTGCGAACTTCATCCTGGCGACGACGACCCACAGCCCTTTTCATTTCTGAATGATCGCATCGACATCGAACAGCTTCCCTGCTACATCACATATACCAACGAGCAAGTTCACGACTTGATCCGCGCGAATCTCGCTCGCGCGCCGATGTACAGTGGACAGATTGCAAGCACGGGCCCCCGCTACTGCCCTTCGATTGAAGACAAGGTCGTGCGGTTCTCTGAAAAGACTCACCATCAAGTGTTTCTCGAACCGGAGGGTCGCCACACCCTCGAAGTGTACGTCAACGGAGTCTCGACCAGCCTGCCCCGTGATGTGCAAGATGCCATGTTTCGGTTGATTCCTGGCCTGGAGCAGGCCGAGATCATGCGCTACGGTTACGCGGTGGAGTACGACTACGCCCCGCCCGATCAATTGCAGAATAATTTAGAATCCAAATTGGTCGACGGGTTGTTCTTCGCGGGTCAGATCAATGGTACCACCGGCTACGAAGAAGCCGCCGCGCAAGGTCTGATCGCCGGTGCCAATGCAGTGCTGGCGATCCAAGGCAACGAACCGCTGGTGCTCTCCCGCGAACAGGCCTACATCGGAGTCTTGATCGATGACTTGGTAACCTGCGGAGTCGACGAACCCTATCGCATGTTCACCAGTCGGGCCGAGTTCCGGCTGTTGCTGCGTCAAGACAACGCCGATCGTCGACTGACACCGCTGGCATTTCAACATGGGTTGATCGACGGCGACCGATATGCCCACTTCGAGCACAAGCTGCAGCAAATCAACTCGGCCCTGGAGTTGTTGAACTCCACGCGGCACGAGGGGACCTTGCTGAGCCAGATCGTGCGTCGTCCGGAGGTCGAATGGTCAGACGTGGTCGCTCTGCTTCCCGGCCTTGGAACTCTCGGCCGGCAGGCCGCCCAGCAGGTGCTTCACGATCTAAAATACGCGGGCTACGTGGACCGTCAAACTTTGGAAGTCGAGCGCCAGCAGCGACTCTCTGCGAAGCGCATCCCGCAGGGTTACGATTACGCCCGACTCTCGCAGCTTCGCGCCGAAGCCCGTGAGAAGTTCCAGCGTATCCAACCTGCCAATCTCGCCCAAGCTAGCAGAATCAGCGGCATCACCCCGGCGGACATCGCCCTGCTGATGGTGCATTTTGATGGCAAGACCCGCAGATAACTCGGCCAGGGCCTTGTTCTGGAGCTTATGGGGTATCTGGCCGCTCGGTTTGAATCTCAAAAAAAGTTCGCATTTTATTGGTGCAAACGAACGCAACTTATTTCCCACAAAACATTTATGAAGATATGATCTGTGTTGACGGGGCTCGAATGGTCGTTATAATTCCGTCAATTGGCAATTCAGGGGAGATTGGCAGTTGTGGATAATATTGCCGACTGAACAGCTTCGCTTGTTTAAGTCGGTAAGGCAAGATTTGGAAAGCTACGCATTCCTGTTGATAAGGGTGTAATCCAAAGACTGGACAGCCTTGTGCGGTATCCAGTCCGACAAACAGTGGAAGGTGAAAGCACTAGGCATCGCCCAGATACCGTGCTAACGACACTTCCCTAATTTAGGCCATTCTGACACCCACGGGTAACTTCACCATCGACTAAGGAGAGAGGTGGTTCGCAATATGAAGACCGTCTTTACTACCGGCGAAGCAGCCAAGATTTGCAAGGTTAGCCAGCAAACGATTATTCGCTGTTTCGACTCTGGCCAACTCAAGGGCTTCCGAGTTCCTGGGAGCCGATTCCGGCGCATTCCTCGTGAACAACTGTATTCCTTCATGCGCGACAACGGCATCCCCACCGATGCCTTGGATAGCGGGCGCCGCAAGGTCCTTGTCGTTGACGACGACGAAGATTTGGTCGAGTTGATTGTCGATACCCTCGAACGCGACGGACGGTTCGAGATTCGCAGCGTCAACAACGGCTTCGGTGCCGGGATGCACATCAAAGAGTTTCGGCCCGACGTGATTGTCCTCGACGTGATGCTCCCGGATATCAACGGCAAAGAAGTCTGTACCCTCATACGCGGCGAAAAGTCGATGGACGATGTGCGGATCATTTGTATCTCGGGCATGGTCGAGCAGGACAAGATTCAGGAGCTACACGACGCAGGTGCCAACGAGTTCATGAAAAAGCCGTTCGATGTCGAAGATTTGCTCGGCAAAATTTGCCGCCTGCTCGATGTCGAAATTGCTTCGACTTGAGCCCTGACGCCCTGGCCAGTTGCGTGGAACTTGCCCGATGGACGAACTCGAACGGCGCAAGCTCGACTCGCTGAAAGAACTGGCCTACGGCGCAAGCCACGA
>CALMBE010000234.1 GCA_937860165.1 uncultured Planctomycetaceae bacterium | reverse complement strand
AGCAAGTGGCTTCGAGATCGACCACGACCCATCGAGGAGCGGAGCTTGCGGAGCGATCACCCGTCATGCCTATTGCAACGTCAGCACGAGCTGGGCCGAGCCTTTTTTCACCCCGGTCGCGAGCAGCAGTTTCACCAGCCGGGGTTGATCGTGCTCATCAAACAGCGATAAACGAAAACTGGGTGAATTCAACCAAGCGAAGCTAAGCAAACGCTTGAGATTGCGCCCCAAGAGAGGGTTGTCGTTCCGTTCATGGAGTGTGAGCAATTCAGCGAGGAACGGTCGATCATTGCGATGACAAATTGCCCCCAGCACGGAACCTGGGGCAGGTTCGGTTTGGAGTAATTCCAAAAGGTGCGAAATCACTGCCGGGTGGTTGCCCGTGGCTAAGAGTTGCGAAACCGATCGAAAGCACATGTGGAGTGGATCGTTGAGAATCGAGAGCAACATTCCATGTGTCGACTTGCACATCAACACATAAGCCTCGACCAATTCCGCACGCTGATGATTGCGGAACCGGACGATACTCCGTTCCAGGCTGTCGACTACTTGTGAGCGGAGTGATTCGGGATCGCGCTGCAACTCATCGTTCGACTTCAAAAGGGATTCACTAAGCCTGTCGGCTAAGAGCAACACCAGTTTGGTCGCGTGTTCCGAGTGGGGATGATCGGGATTCTCGGCAAGAGTTAACAGAGTTGAAATCAGTTCATAACAAGTGGTTTGTTCGATGATGTCGCAGGCGATCACAAAGAGCCGAGGGTTCTCGGCGAGGACGGCGTCGCGTAGGGCACCGGTGAGTTTGTCTCGACCCGAAAGTACGATTTCTCTCTGGCTGGCCGGCAGTTGGTCCCAGCGATCCAAAACGACTGCATGCTCTGCTTTGCCCCGCCGTGAGACGAGGGCCTGCAAAGCCTCGTCGCTGGCGCTCCGTTCCCAGGCAGACAAGAGCACGGCATTGGCCGCTAGATTGTGGCTCTTAATGAGGGCTGCGAATGTTTTCGACGCGGGGGTGGTCATGGGGATCGCTCGTGGAAATCTGACTTGAGTCTATAAGTTCAGCCCGCCAAAGTGGCACCACTGGGTACTCACCTATAGAAAGGTTAGGACCCCAATGGGCAATTCGATGAGAAAATGGTAAAAAACCACGGTTTCCGGGCGATCCACAACTTCCGTGGGTGGAGGTGTGCCTACTCGCCCTGCATATTTGTTACAATTCGCAGTACCGGCCTGTGCCAGAATCCCGACAACGTGTCAGTGACCTTTTCCCAGCCGGAGGGCAAGCTTGCCTCCGGCTAGGGGGGGCTGCAGGGCGATTTAGTCAATTACGAGTGCAAATGCCATGTCAGGTGCAACCAGTTCGGGCGGTCTGTTGGAACGCGAGTTTTTGCCTACCAGGGCGAAAATACTAGAAATCGCCGCCACGCTGGATCGCATTGCGAGGTGCGAGGAGAGTGCCCTGGCGAGTTCTCAGTGGCAGCAACTCGAACAAGGATTGCGGATTCTCTTGGAGCAAAAATCTGACCGGGCTGAAAGCGTACAATTGCTGTTCTCCCGACCCTATGAAGCCCCTTGGCGGGAGAGTTTCGGAATTCAGTAGTTGTACGAATCGCAATTCAGGCGGCATTCGAGGCTAACGAGCGTGTACTACATCGACCCGCATATTCACATGGTTTCGCGGACCACGGACGACTACGATACCCTCGCCAAGATGGGCTGCGTGGCCGTCAGCGAACCTGCCTTCTGGGCTGGTTACGACCGCGGCACCGTCGACGGCTTCCGCGACTATTTCAACCAGCTCACGGACTTCGAGCGTCGTCGCGCCGCGGGCTTCGGCATTCAGCATTTTACGTGGCTGTGCATCAACGCCAAGGAAGCCGAGAACGTCTCGCTGGCCCGTGAGGTGATTGCCTTGATCCCTGAATATCTCGACCGACCGGGCGTGCTCGGGATTGGCGAGATCGGGCTCAATAAGAACACTCGCAACGAAGCGATTGTCTTTTTGGAACACCTGGAATTGGCCTTTAAGACCAATGAGCAGATATTGATCCACACGCCGCACTTGGAAGACAAATACCAAGGGACCCGCATGATTCTCGACATGCTCATCGGCGACAGTCGTGTGGACCGCAGTCGCGTGCTGGTGGATCACGTCGAAGAACACACGATTCGGCCCGTGCTCGAAGCCGGTTTTTGGGCGGGGATGACGCTCTATCCGGTGAGCAAATGCACCCCGGCACGCGCGGCCGACATGGTCGAAGTCTATGGCCCCGAGCGAACGTTGGTGAATTCTGCCGGGGACTGGGGAGTCTCCAAACCCACGGCGGTCCCCGACTTTATTCTCGAAATGCGACGGCGTGGTCACGCCGAGTCGCTCATTCGCCAGGTTGTGTACGACAACCCGGTAGCGTTCTTCAGCCAGAGTCGCGGCTGGAAGCCGGTCCATCCTTGTGGCTGAGGTCTTGTCTGTGGCTGAGGTCTGTGACCTCGGTCTTAGCACTTCCCGGCCGAACGGCCACTTCGGGCCGGGAAATCCCAGAGGTAGGTGTACCTCCGGCTAGGTCCCGGCCTCACAGACCCCAGCCACAGCGTTCTTCAACTGGCTGGTACAAGGCCCTATTTATTGGCCCTCAGCAGAAGAATTGTAAGCTAAGCTTTCCTTGAGGAACCATCCGATAGGCATGGCGGCGAAACTTTTTGGGAGCCTAAATATGTTCGGAAAGCTGTTCGCAAAAACCAGAAAATCCGCTGAGTCGATCACCATCCTTGCGCGGTTGAATGACCGTGCGCAACCCATGGACCGGGGGGAATTGTACGAGGACCCGCTGGAAAAGGTATTGAAAAGACACCGCGCGGGGAGTGTCACCGGTGGTGGTACCCAGTTGGGGCCGGATAATGAGATTGAATTCTGCGACATCGAAATAGAGATTTACAAACCAGAGGCGAATCATCTGGAGCTGGTCAAGCAGACGCTGGAAGAACTTGGCGCTCCGAAGGGCTCAAAGCTCCTGTTGGGCGAGGATGAGGAAGAGGTTCTGTTCGGCCTCAACGAAGGCTTGGCTGTGTATCTGAACGGCACCGATTTGCCGGACGAAGTGTACTCCGATTGCGATGCGAATTTCGTGTATGACGAATTCAATCGGCTGCTGGATTCGGAAGGCAAAGTACACAGCTACTGGCAAGGATCCACGGAAACGGCACTTTATGTGTACGGACCCTCGTTCGACACGATGAAAGAGCGATTGTCCGGCTTCCTGGCCAGCTATCCCCTCTGCCAAAGTGCGCGGGTTGTGCGGATTGCTTAGCCGAGTCCAGGTAAAGGCTGAAGCCCGTTTTCTGAGATGCGTCCCGGCCGAACGGCCACTTCGGGCCGGGAAATCC
>CALMBE010000233.1 GCA_937860165.1 uncultured Planctomycetaceae bacterium | reverse complement strand
GATGTCGGGTGGCGACCCTGCCAGGAATGGCCGAACTCTGGGAGGATTGCCTCACATGCGAGTTCGTTGGGACGCCAGGCTGCTCAACCATCCGCAATTGGAAACCGTCTTCGAGGAATTGCGGGCCACGATGTTGCAGCGTCACCTGCCAATCCCCCCCGCCGGGACTCCGCTGGCGATCGGCGATACGATTATCACCACCACGGCCCATAACATGATCGCTGTGGATTTTCGCACTGGAAAACGCATCTGGCAGACAGAACCCCAGCGTGTGGCGGAGTTTGAGTTACTGCACAATTTCACGAACAACAGCGGACAGTTGGATGCAAACATCGAGCCTGTTCAAGTGTTTTCCCAACGCCTCTGGGACGATTATCTTTACAACTCGGTAAGCAGCGACGGCGAGCGGGTGTTCGCGATCCGTGATTTGGCACCACCCCAATTCAACGAATACGAAACCTGGGCGATGCCCTTTCGCGGTGGTGAAACTGACAAACTAAAAATAAAGGGAGGCACCAATCGGCTCTGTGCGTATGACCTGAGATCTCAAGGAAAACTGATCTGGGAACTCGATGGAGCAGCCATGCAGGGCGAACTTGCCGGGGCCTATTTTCTCGGCGTGCCGGTGCCAGTCGAAGAGCTGCTATATGCGCTGGTCGAAGTGAAAAGCGCGATTCACTTAGTCTCGATCGACCGCCACACGGGCCAAGTAAAGGGTGTGCAAGAACTGGCGGGATTGCAGTCGGGTATCTTGAATGATCCGGAGCGGCGGCTGCAAGCTGCCATGCCCTCTTACGACGCGGGAATCTTGGTTTGTCCCACATGTGCGGGAGTCGTGATCGGAATCAATCTCGAATTGAAGTCTTTTGCCTGGGCGTACCGCTATCCGGCGGAAGATATCTTTGCGCGGCATCATCGTCGCGTAGTTTCCCCCATGAGCAGATGGCTGGGAGGGTCGGCAATTATTTCTAAGGGGAATGTTTTGCTTACCCCGACCGATTCGAATTCCCTGGTCTGTCTAGATTTAGCAACGGGAGATCACAAGTGGACTCACCCCCGTGGGGACGGAATTTTTGTGGCCGGTGTCGACGATGATCGTGTGGTGATTGTTGGCGAACATTCGGTAATCGCACTCAACCTGGCCGATGGAAAACGGATCTGGTCCGAACAGAAAATCGCGTTCTCGGAAGATGTGTATCCCAGCGGACGCGGCTTTTTTAGTCACGGCAAATACTTCTTGCCACTTTCCAACGCGACAGTAGTCGGGATCGATCTCACCCAGGGTGAAATCGTTGCCAAAGCAACAGCCCGAGGGGGAGCGGCATTGGGAAATGTGGTCGCTCACCAGGGTTCGATCATTTCTTGCGATGGTCGCTCGCTGAAGTGTTTTGACCAAATCGACGTCTTGCGCAAACTCACCGAAGAGCAACTCGTCTCAAATCCTGAAGATCACGATGCCCTCCGAACCTTGGGCGAGATTACTTACAACACGGGAAATCTTGCTGAAGCCCTGGATTTGCTAGAAAAATCCTTTTCGATCGAACCCCAGGAGATGCGTACTCGGGAAGTATTGGGAGAGTGTTTGCTCGAAGCGCTCCAAAAACATTTTGCTTCCTACCAAGATCGGCTTCCGCGGTTGCACGAATTGCTGAATGAACACCCCGAGAAACACCTGCAGCTCCAACAGATCGAGGCTGCCGGTCTGCTTGAGTTAAAGAACCCACTCGGGTCCTTGGACGTCTGCCTCAAAATCTTCGAGTCCCAGACGGAGTTTCAAACACTTTTATCCGCCGGTGATCATCGCCAAGCAACTATCGCCAGTTGGCTACAATCCCAAGTCAATGTGATTTGGCAACAATCCAGTGTCGGAGACCGCAAAGAGATTGTGAATCGGCTGACAGAGATCAAGCAGCAATTTCTAGCGGGTGATCGAGCCGATGCCCGCGACACGCTGGCAGAATGTTTTGGTGCCCTACCAGGTTTTTTCGCCGTCGAAATGCTGGCGCAGGGACACGAACTGGCCCTAGCGAATTCACTACTCGCTTCACAGCAAACCTTCTTGAAATTCGTCGACTCAGAAGATACTCCGCTCCAAGGGGAGGCTATTGCTAGTTGCGGGCAGATGCTTCACGAACACGATTTAGGGCGATTGGCGGCCAGTTACGACGTGATTTTGAATGACCCTCTGGCAGACGTGGAGTGCCTGGATGGGAAAACAGGCAAACAACTTGTAGCGGGTTGGGGTGGAATCGAGTCCCTGGGGTGCCTCGATTGGCCTTATGGAAAGGTCAATGTCCAATCTTCGGAAGAACCTCCGACCCAGACGGCCATCAGTAACATCCGAACTCCACTGGCCGTAGTGCGACTCGAGCATGGCGACGGCGTGCTCGCCAACTGCGATATCTTTTACTCTTCGCGGGTCGGTGAGATTGTGATTCGCGACAGCTCGGGTCAGGAAGTGTTCCGCCAAACTCTAGGGGATGAAGATCGGCAAGTTTTCAATCCCTCGGGGGTCTACGGCGTATCTCGCGGAAATCTGCTTGTGCTTTCTCTGGGGCAGCAGGTGATGGCGATCGATACACTTGCGCTCAAGAGTGGCCGCACACAATCGACCTTGTGGAGGAAAAGTACCGTTCGCAGCCCCACCGATCGATTTCAGAATCGCCACAGTGTTCGCAACCTGCAAAATCGGCCCGGTTCGAATCGCCCACAGAGGACGCAGATCGACGAGCGCTGGATCGGAGTGTTGAGTCCTCTGTCGCGGGACGGGCTGGTCTATCAAGATCAGCGCGGGCTCACCTGTGTCGACCCCCTCACGGGTCGCGTTCGGTGGAGCCACGCCAATACCCCTAATGCTTGCGAATTGTTTGGCGATGATCGGGTGGTCGTGGCACTCGAAAACAACAACACGAAAGCGCAGGTTTATAGTGTCCACGATGGCCGTAGCCTGGGAGAGGTGGAAGTTCCCCTCTGGAAAGAGCTTCTCACCACTCGGGGGACCGATGTGATTGCTTGGCGGCGCAATTCGGCAGGTCAACAAGAAATGGCCTCACGCAATGTACTTTCGGGAGAAAGCAAGTGGACCCACGTCTTTGACTCGGGTTCGGTGGTTGACGTGGGACTCGGCAAGTATTTGGCAGTCGTGGAACCGACTGGGCGGTATGTGGTCGTGGACCTTGAGAGCGGAAAACTCCTGGTTGACTATACCAGCCAAATCGACGGAGTCATTGCCCAAGTGCATCTCTTTCAAGGTGCCGATTGTCTCACGATTGCCGTGGAACAGGCCCGCCAAACCCCGACCAGTCGTCGGATGATTTGGGCCAATGGAATCGACCAATCGGTCTTCGATGGAGAATTGATGAGCTTCGGCGCACAGTCCGGGCAACCGTTGTGGTCGCGGCCGGCGCAGATTCGCAACCAATCTTTGTTGCTCACCCAGCCGGTTAATTTACCGGTGATCGCATTTGTCGGGAATTATCACAGGCAAGATACTACTGGCAGGCAACAATTTATCAGCCTCATGCTTCTCGAAAAATCGTCAGGGAGGGTCTTGGTATGGGAAGATGAACTTCCCGCCTCGCCCAATTACTGCGATATCGTAGCCGATGCTGCTGCCCATGAAGTGCGCGTCGAGATGGCCAGTCAGTCTGTAAAACTATCCTTCACCGATGCGCCACGTCCTCCCGAACCACCCGCGAGTTATGAAGCCGCTACCGCCGCCGAGGAAGGACCGCGTGGCCTCTATCGCATTCTGCAGCGAATCGGTTTCGGCAATTGATTCTACGGGGTACCGCCCGTGCAATCAGGAAGCGCCGATGAACTGTTTGTCGAGGGATTCCTGGAGTTGTTCTTCTTGCGTCTGCTTGTAGGGCTGGCGATGCAGCCACCAAATAATGATTGCCGCAATGCACAAGGCACAACCCGTGACCCAGGGTTGGAACATTCCAGGCTCTTCGGACTTAAGAATGCTCGACCACACAGAATCGGGAGTGAGCGCACTGCCGATCCGCTCCAATTGCTGAGAAAATACCAGGGTCAAGCTGTTGTAGAGTGCGTGAAATACGATACACGGGATCAGACTACCGGTTTGCACCGCCACGATTCCGATCACCACTCCCAGTCCTGCCGCGGAGATTTTTTGTTGCAGCACGAAATGGGCCATGCCAAAGGCGATCGCCGAGATACCGATGGCCCACCACTTGTGACCCAAGTGCCTCAGCCCGGAAAGTATAAACCCTCGAAACGCGATTTCCTCGCACAACGCTGGCAAGAGCCCCATGAGCACCAGAGGGAGCCACCAGTTCGGCGCTTCACCGAGCACCTTTCCCAGCGCGGTAATCTGTTCGAGCACTTCCGGCGAATACGGGTAGATGAGTTTGATCCAACCCGCAAATTGGAGGCCGATGGGGAACATCGCAAATGCCAGCAAGACTGCTGCCACCACATGGGAGAATTTAGGCAAACGGTCGAGTAGCAGCGACCGGGCAGGGTGCCGTGTGAAAAGCAATGTCAAGATTCCTACGGGAGTGGCAATGCACACCACCTGGCTGATGAAAATAATCTGGGCCAAGGAAGCGAAGTCTACTCCTGCACCACTCTTTGCCGAGATCGACAAGTTCACGAAAAACTGCACGATCGAGACCAACACGATACAGAGCAACCCCTGGGCCAGCGTGGGTGTATCGCACCGATCGCGGAACAAATGTGTAATCCAGCGGCCGAGCTCGAGGCGTTCGCTCTCGCGAAAGAGGACCGATTCGCGGTTGAATTGATCTTCGGCCCAGCGAATAGCCAACAAGCAACAACCCAACGTAATCCCGACGACTGGCAGTAAGTAAGGAAGCGTCTGCCAATATTGTCCTTCGATCACCGAACGCAAGAGTAAGACCACGCCCGTGACCGGGATTAAACTATTCCCCAGATTCAATTCCACCCCCGGCGAAAGGGGCAGCATCATCAAGGGCATGATCACCAGCAGCAGGGGCATCAAATAGTACTGTCCCTCCTTGGTGCTCCGCGCAAATGCCGCACATGCCAGGCACAAGGCACTAAAAAATGCCGCAATCGGCAGCAGAGCCACCACCAACCAGATGATCGAAATCAGCGGTGGCAGGCTCAGCGAATTCATCCCGGGCATATCGACCAGATCGTGAAATTGGCTTAGTACGAATTTGGCTGTGAATCCCAAACTCGCCAGGTTTAGCAAAGCCGTAATGATGCTAAAGGTGGCAATCGTGAGCAGCTTGCCCCAGACAATCTCGCGTCGTTCAGCAGGGCTTACCAACAGAGTTTCTAGCGTGCCGCGCTCTTTCTCTCCCGCACACAAGTCGATGGCCGGGTAGAAGGCCCCCGTCAAAGCCCAAATGAACAGTACGAAGGGTAGAATTTTCGACCAGATGGCA
>CALMBE010000232.1 GCA_937860165.1 uncultured Planctomycetaceae bacterium | reverse complement strand
TGGCCACGGCGGTACTCCGCCGTGGCCATGCTTGTTTGACGATCCCCATGCTCACACCGGCGTACCAGCGTGAGCATGGCACCCCAAAATAGCTCTTTGACAAAGCAACAGTATTCGGTCGCAATCTGCCCCAGATTATTGCAATCGCGGGTGCAGAAGAGCGGCTTGTTCTGCTAACTTTCGCGCGACCGATTCTAAGTCGACTCCCTCTGCAAGTAGGCTTAGAATCGGTTCTCCGGTGGAAATTACTGTCCCCGCTTGGGGAACATCGGCTAGCACAGAATTCTCCCTACCCCTCGCCTCGTTAAGCAATTGTTCGCTCAAAGCCGCTGAGATTGTGATCGAACGCTGGGCAAAGAGAATCGCTTTTCCCCTTACTTGAACAGGGTGAGCTGAAACCACGGGTGCGGTTGGTTGCTTCGATAGGACCTCCGAACCACATTTCGAGAGATGTTCCGCGAGCAGATTTCTGCTCGTGAGCAGTTCCACAACTTCTACGGCGGCGGTCACTCGGGGATTTACCTCGATGACCCAAACCCGCTGTTCGTCGACAATAAAGTCGATTCCAAAGAGACCCCGCAAATCGAATTCGTTCGTCAGTATGCGACCCGCTGCCTCCAGTTCTACAACGGCCTTGGTGGGAAGCGCCCAGGGTGCCAACGTGCCACAGTATTGGAACTCCGCGGCACCGGTCCAAGGTTCTCCCACCAGTTGCCGAGTGACCGCCACAAGCTCACAAGTGCGACCATCCGCCAGGAACACGCCCGAACCGGGAGTGCCCGTCACATGGCGTTGCCAGAATCCCTGATTCAGAGGTGTTCGGCGATTTGAAATCCTTCGTAGCATGGGCCCCCGGCCCGTGAGTCGATCGATTTTCCGCACGGGCCGGGGGCCCATGCTACGGAATTGGGGTATGGTTTTCGACTCCGCACGGCTGACCCCACTGCCACCTCCACCCGTGCCCGTTTTGTGAAGCCACTTGCCATCGCTGGGGGCGAAGTCATCGCTGTGGTGAGTTTCCGGAAAGGAAAGCCCGGCTGCCGTCAAAGTATCCTGCAAAACCAGAGGATCTCGAACCTGACGTAGCACGACTCCCGCGTTTCCCCACAGCGGTCTCACCTGCGACATGCGATCAATCAGTTCCGAATAATTCTCTAGTGCGCCGGTGTAGAGCCACCCCTCGCATTTGGTCGCCGATAACCAGAGGAAAAAATCCTCGGGATAGTTTTCGACGCGCGTGACGGGACAAGCACGCTCGAGGTCGGCATCGGCAAACAGATCAGCGGCCACTACTTGGCAGCCGGCCCTCAGCAACGAAAATGCCGCCGCCCGGGCACTAGCCCCCACCACAGCGACCTTCGATCCCAGGGCCATGTGCGATTTCCAGAGGGGAATTGGGGACCAGGAGAGTTCTGTCATTCCCGCGCAGGCGGGAATCTAGTGCAGAGTACTGGGTTCCCGCCTGCGCGGGAATGACGTTTAGGCGGTGGGACTCTTCCCCATTCCGAATTCCCCTTATTGGACTCCTGAACCAAAGCGGCCGCGGAATTGTTCCACGGGATATTTCGCCCGATTTCGGACCATCTTCTTCTCGTGCGTTGCCGCCAGATCGATGTCGAGCGAATTCGCCAAGGCGAGCATGTAGCTCAACACATCGGCCAGTTCTTCACCAATGGCGGCCAACTTCTCGGGGCTCTCCGAAAGATTCCGGGTCGCTTCGCCATCGAGCCACTGGAAGTGCTCCATAAGCTCCCCCGCTTCAATTGCCAAGGCCATCGAGAGGTTCTTGGGCGAGTGGAATTGTTGCCAATCGCGTTCGTCGACAAATTGCCGCACCGCTTCGCGGAGTTCAGCGAGCGTGGTTTGGGTATCGTTCATGATGAAATAGTGTTCACGCAGAGGCGCGGGGGATATCGAATATTCCCACTTAGCCGGACCAACACTTTGGTCCGGGATGCCCGGAGGAAGGTGTTCCTCCGGCTAAGTTGAGTCGGACATTTAACGCAGGAACTCTCACCCTACAGTTTCTGCTCCAGTATCTCAAGCGTCCAAGCCAGGTCATCAGGGCCGATCACTTTTTCACTGTGGGGTGCCATGCTCACGCTGGTACTCCGGCGTGGGCATGTGAATAGTCGAGAAAACATGGCCACAGCGGAGTACCGCCGTGGCCATGGCACCCGCCATTGTGAAAAAGTCATTGGCCCTGTCCATGATCGGTAGTGTCAATTCAAGAAACGCCCAATTCCGCCGGGAAACTACAGACTTGACCCGAGGATCACCGACCGGTCTGGGACAATCTCTGCGGTTTCGGAGAGGATTTTGCGTGTAAAAAAGTCGTTTGCGACACAAAATTGGAGTGCAAAGATGCTTTATTGGATTGCCGAAAATGTTGCCTGTGTCGAAAATGAGGGCTGGAAACAGCTGGTGGGTTGTTCAGCGAGCGTCGCGGCGTGTTGTACGCAGGCACTAGCTGACAGGGTTTTCTAGCTGACGGGGTTTTGCTGAATGCGTTTGGCAAACCTAACCCGCTGTGTCTTTTCAGTAATGTCTGTTCAGTGGTGTCTTTTCAGTTTTTTTAGTTTCTGGTCCGGTCCAAACGGACAAATTTAGTAGGTGTCCCCTGGCTGTCGTTCGATGGTCTCACAACAAAGGAGAAAAGTAGTCATGATTTACTCGCGTTTAACTAGGAGGATTGTTCAACTGGCGGCCTTGGTGGCCGTGGTTGTCTCGTCTGTTCCGGCTTCGGCTGAAGTGGTTGCGCTTCGGCGTGGCTCAGGTTCGCTCGGATTGTTTCACAACGACAACGGTGAAATTTCCCCGGTCTTTAGTAGTCTGCTCCAGAGTTACGATGCCGTACAGGCCAATGGCGTAGCCAATACGGGAACCAACACGATCACGGAAATC
>CALMBE010000231.1 GCA_937860165.1 uncultured Planctomycetaceae bacterium | reverse complement strand
GCCAAGCAGGCTCAGCCTCACCCACCCTACAGGCTGAATGATGGAACCCCGTCGGGGTTGGGATTCGCGTTCATGCGGCCTGCGCGCCGCCAGCGCCTTCGCGGATGTGGCCATCGGCACTCACATCTTCAAATTTGACTGAGACCCGTTTTGAGATACCCGACTCTTGCATCGTAATGCCATACAGCGTGTCAGCGCAGGACATGGTCCGCTTGCTGTGGGTGACGATAATAAACTGAGTGGCCGACATAAATTCGCGCAAGACTTCGACAAAGCGATCGATATTGGCTTCATCGAGGGCGGCGTCGACTTCGTCCAGTACGCAAAACGGCGTAGGTCGGCTACGGAAAATTGCTAGCAGCAGGGCCACGCAAGTCATTGTGCGCTCTCCGCCTGAAAGCAAGGAAATACTACGCGGCTGCTTGCCAGGAGGCCGGGCGATGATTTCGATACCACACTCCAAGATATCTTCGGTCTCGCTCTCTTCGACGACGATATCCGCCTCGCCCCCCCCAAAAAGATTGCGATAGAGTTCCAAGAAATGTCCTCGGATCACATCCAAGGTTTTCACGAAAATGTCGCGACTTTCCTTGTTGATGTTGACGACCAATTGCTCCAATCGCATTTTGGCGGTTTTCAGGTCTTGATATTGCTTGGCCAGCGAGGAGTGGCGCTCTTCGATGGTTTCCAGCTCGGTAAGTGCCTCGAGACTCACGGGGCCGATTCCACTTAGCTGTTCGCGAAGTTGGCGGATTTCGGTTTCCACGAGGGTTCGAGCAGGTAGTTCGACGGGTGGCTCCGTGGCCGCTAGTACAGCAAGCTCGATTTGATAGTCTTCGGATAGTCGTTCCGCGAGTTCGCGCCGCTGGTGGTCGAATTGCTGAAGCGTGAGCTCCAGTTTTTGCAGGCGAGATTGTTTTTCCAAGAGTTGTGTCCGGAACTCATCGACGGCCCGGTTGGCTTGGGCCCGTTCTTTCCGAAATTCTTCCTGATGTTGATTCCCGGATTGCAGCTCAGCGGTGAGCAGGTCTTTTTGGCTATAAAGATCGGCCAATTCACTGGAGAATTCCAAGACCGCCTGTTCGAGTTGCTTTCGCTGGGCGACACATTCGGCAACTCGCTGCCGAGTTTCCGATAAGGCCTGATCGTGTTCGGCGTGGTCGTGGTGGAGTTGCTCCATTTGGCGACGAAGTCCGTCGCGGCGCTGCTCTCCGCGCGCCAGTGCCACGCAACTGTCGGTCACGAGTGGCTGGAGAGAAGTCACTTGTTGTTCCAATCGCACAGCTTGTTCGGTCAGTAATTCGAGTTGTTTCTGGTGGACCTCCAGGATCGAATGCCGCGAAGCCAAGGAAGCGCGAATCTCGATAAGCTCTTGAGAAGTCGCGTGAACCTGTTCGTCGGATGACTGCACTTCGGATTCGTGGTTATCGAGGATTTCTTGAGCACGTTCGAGCCGTTCGCGTGCCGAGGAGAATTTTAGTTTGGTGTCGTTCAAGGACTGCATGACCCGATCCTTGTGGGCCACGATCTCGGACAACGATTTTTCTTCCGACTCGAGGAGAGACTCGAGTTCCAAGCACAGAGCCTGTTGTGCGGAACGTCGTTCTTGCATTTCCCGAATTTCTTCCACCAGGGCCCGTAGTTCGCTGCGGCGCGACAGGAGCCCGGTCGAAGCTTGGCGCGGGCCAACGACGACCGTCCCATCGGCATTCACCATTTCTCCCACGACCGTAACATAGCTGAGTCCCCTCCCGATTCCCCCGGCCAGGCGAAAGGCGGTTTGGAGCGAATCGACAAACCAAGTGCGACCCAGCAGACGGCGTGTCAGGGCTGAGAGGTGTGGGGAGATTTCGACAAATTGGTCCGCGCGCCCCACGACCCCAGTTTCGCCCGAGAGGTCGATCCGATCGACCGCGCTCGCGGGAATCGGGACATCAAGCCTCAGGAAACTTGTCCTGCCAGGCCACTGCTCATCGGTCATATCAATCAGTCTGGAATCAAAATGTTCGATGACCAAACAGTTGGCTCGTTCTCCTAAGGCGATCTCGACGAGCGACGCCGTGTCGGCATCGACATGGAGCAGATCAGCGACAACCCCCCGCACCAAGCCGAAGGGTCCATGAGGTTCGGCTTGAGCCAATCGCAAGACTTCCTTGGTTCCGGCGCTTAAGCCATCCAAGCGTCGTTCCAACTCTTCGAGAACCAGCGCTCGTTCGCTCGCCCCGGTGAGTCTGCCATTGAGGTCACTAAGCAGCGAGTGAGACTTAGTGAGTTGATTCCTTCGTTCACGAAGTTGCTCTTGGGCAGTCGTCAGCTTGTGCTGTGTCTCCTGAACAGAGGCTTCCAAGTGCCCTAGTTGGGCTTGGGCGGCCTGGAATCGCTCGGCGTTGAGTGCTTTGGCTTCTCGGGCTTGCTCGACCTGTTGGCGAAATCGCAGCCCCGTGGCTGCTGCGGCTTGGTGTTGCGACTCCAGGATTTGGATTTGATGCTCGAGTTGAGTAGCATCGCGAAAAGCTTGTGTGTGTTCGTTTCGATGGAGATCGATATTGCTCCGACATTCCGATAGGGCCGTTTGAGCCAAGTCGAGATCGGCCTGTTGGCGCTGGGCATTGACTTGTAGCTCGTTGTAAAGCGTTTCGGCGGCAGCCAATTGTTCGACCGTTTCGCCAACCAATTGCTGGGCATTGCCTACTCGGGAAGACATAGCCAACAGTTGCTTTTCGACCCGCAGGGATTCTTGTGCCAGCTCATCGCAGCGTGCCAGGTGACTGCGGCGGGTCGATTCGCATTGGGCGATCCGTTCGCGGATCGAAGTGGCTTTGGCGTTGGCTTGCTGAACTTGTTGGAGCAGTTGGTCCCAGGCGCGATCCAAGCTCTGGAGGGCCTCATCGCTGGCGACCAAACTCTTATGAATGGCTTCGACTTCCGTGCGGAGTTGCAAGGCTTCTCCGCTAAGCTTTGCTTGAGTGCCCGAAAGTTCGCGCCAGTCTGCAAGTCCCAGTTGGGTCCGTAGGTAACGGAGCCGATCGGAGTGCTCTTTGTACTTTCGTGCGCGACCAGCCTGCGAGCGGACACTCCGCAGTCGGGATTCGAGTTCTTCGACGATGTCCAAGAGTCTCAATAAATTCTGATCAATCCGCTCGAGTCGGCGGGCTGCTTCTTGGCGCTTGAGTTTGAACCGGCTCACGCCTGCGGCTTCCTCGAATATCAGGCGCCGCTCTTTCGGCGAAGACTGCAATAAGGCGTCAACGCGACCCTGCTCGATGATGCTGTAGGCACCCGTGGTGACCCCGATGCCCGCGAAAATCTCGCGGATATCTCTTAGTCGGCACGTTTGCCGATTGATGAGATATTCCGCTTCCCCGCTGCGGAGGACTCGCCGAGTGACGTGAACTTCTTCGGCATCGGAGTTGAGCACCCCGGTCGAGTTGTCAAACGAGAGCGTCACCTCCGCGGCATTAGAGCCTTTGCGGCTCCGCGATCCACTGAAGATGACGTCGGTCATCTCGGCTCCGCGGAGGGCCTTCGCACTTTGATTGCCAAGTACCCATTTGATGGCATCGACGACGTTGGATTTCCCCGACCCATTGGGCCCGACAACGGCCGTAATCCCCCCGGCAAACTCCAGCCGAGTGCGATCGGCAAAGCTTTTGAATCCGTTGAGTTCGAGTGCCTTGAGCATGGAAGTCCAGGAGTAATCAGACCGCGCGGCGAGCGCGCAGGGAGAGCCCGAAAATAGGGTCGCAGAGTAGCAAACCTCCCCGCCTGGCAGGAGGCCAGTAGTGGGCCGAAACGGTGTGCTAGCAGAGTAAAGTGAAGCCACTCGCCTCACTTCACAACGCACCCCCCCAGCCTGACCAACACTTTGGTCCGGGGGCCCCGGAGGCAAGCTTGCCTCCGGCTACTGCTATATCAAACCGAAAAATGAGGGTGCCATGGCCACAGCGGTCCTCCGCTGTGGCCATGCTTGCTCG
>CALMBE010000230.1 GCA_937860165.1 uncultured Planctomycetaceae bacterium | reverse complement strand
ACAATGCGGTCGAGCAGCAACTGGCCATACTTGATCGAGTCGTCCACCGAATACTTTAGCTGACCGTGCAAATGGGCAATCAACTCGGCGCGATGTTCGGAATAAGTGTCGTAGAGTTTATCGCTGACTTCGCGTTGTCGGGTGTTGGTGTCTTTCAACAACCTCTTAGCCCGCGGGACTTCGTTGACGACCCCCTCGACCAACCCGTTGCGATGGAATAGTGCGTAAAACCGGCGGAACGCCGTATAGTCCTTCAACTCTTGGAGCGTGAAGTGTTCGTATTTTTGTTTGGTGCTATCGCGTTCGTATAAGCGAAAGCTGACGATATTTGACACGATGCCCCACCTACAAGCCGTCGAGGTGTTTACCAGATAGTCCCAGCATTGATCGACTGCCGTGCGACCGTTCGAGCGATCACGATCTAAATGGACCTTGGGGCCTTTGAGCTCAATAACGGCGAGCGGTTTCCGCGTTTCCCCTTGCTGGAATTTTCCGAGGATGGCATCGGGCGTTTGCCCCGGGGCGATTAGATATTCTTGTTCCAAATTCCAGACGCTGGAAGATTCGCTGGCCGGCATGTAATTGAGTGCGTCACCAAAGACCTCTGTTAGGAAAATGCCCTGGAGTTGCTTCTCTGTGAATTCCGCCAACCGCCCGGAGGCTTCCATGTCTGCCCATTTCACCAGAACCTGGTGGGCGGCTGCGACATGGGCTTCATCCTGAAATTGTTTCGTTCCTTCGTCTTTCAGGAGCCGCGCGAGGATCAGCAGATCAGTCTTGGGATGCCGCTTGGCGACTGCGGTGACCTCGAAAATCGTTTTCTGCTGCTTCTTGCCCATCGCGCGGTTCATTCCATGATTGGGTGCTCATCAAAAAGGATTCGCCTATCGTACCCGATCAAGACAGGAGGGTGAAGCGAGTCCACTCCTAGTGCTTTGTCAAAGCGAAAAATGTGAGTGCCATGGCCACGGCGGTACTCCGCTGTGGCCATGCTTGTTTGGCGATCCACATGCTCACGCCGGAGTACCAGCGTGAGCATGGCACCCCAAAATAGCTCTTTGACAAAGCACTCGGTTAAAGTGCTGCGTAATACCCAGTTCAACCAAGTCGGAGGCATAACTGCCTCCGGGGCATTCTCGGCGCGAGCCGGGGGGCTTGTCCCCTCGGTCTTTCGAGATTCGACTGCGGTGAGTTTGAGACTCCCGAGGGGATAAACCCCCCGGCTCACGGTGCTCGCTGGAAACCTGCGGGTTTTCTCCCGTCTTTTGCCGCCCAACTTGGCACCCCCCGTTTGGTTCGGGATTTCCTGGAAAATGAGTTGATTGCGTTTGTTGTGGGGGTGATTACGCTGGAGAGAGCGACCGGATTTTCACCGGCTACCGCTGATTGGCACTTCCACGTTGAGGGTTACCACGATGAACAAGAAATTGGCACATTCCATGTTACAGGCCATGCTGCTGGCCAGCGCGGGGCTCATGGCTTCTGCGGGCAACGCTTCCGCACAGTGTAGCGGTATGATGGGCGGACTTGGTTACTACGACATCGGGCGACTCTACCAAGTGTTGTCGCAAAACGTACCCTACTATGCCGCGTTTCCACCTGTGTACTACAGTGTTCCCGTGCCACGGACCTACGGCTATAGCCCGTTTGCTTATCCGCCCGGAACGATGACCCCCGAGGTCGATCTGTCGTGTGCTGCCCAAGAGATTATGAATCCGTATGTCGCTCCCGTTTCAACGGAGAAAAAGGCGACCGTGAAAGATCGGGTCACGAAAACAAATGCGGCAACCGTGCCAGTGGCGGTGGTGAATCCCTACTTCACAGCCGACAAAGTGCAGCTTGCCCGTATGGCCGACTGATCGGTGCTAGCAAGAAACTCGCCTAGACACAATCGGCAAATTGGCTAAGATTCGGGGGCTTGCTTGGTTCGGCGAGCGGGGGTACGTAAGTCCCCTGCAACACGTTCTCTGTGAAAAAAAGCTTGACTCACGGTGGAAAGGAATCTACCGATGCGGTGGTTGTTGTGCATCGTTACTCTCGCTGCGGTGGTTGGTTGTAAGAACCAATCGACGCCGCTCGCCAATCCATTCTTGTCGCCGGACCGCGTTCCTCCGCCAGCGACCCGGACACTCCAACCCGGCACGGCTCAGCCTGTCTATCCTGGTGATGCCGCGCCGTTTGTCCCGGCTGTGGGAGCGCCGAGTGCTAACGCCCCGGCGAATGTTTATCCGCCGGGGACCGGTGTTCCTGCACCTACCTACGCTCCTCAATCGGCCCCGGTGACGCCGCCAGGTGGTTGGAATCAACCAGCCACGGCACCGACTAATGTGGTCCCCTACGGCGTCCAGCCCACGAGTGCCCGAGCCACTATCGGTACACTTCCCTCGGATAGCCAGCCCATTCAGGTCACGCCAGACAATCAAAGTCTCCGCTTTGCAGCCGTGCCAAGCCCCGTGACTAACGACCCCTTGCAGATCGCCGCCCAACAACAGGGTGTTGTGAACACGCCGTATGTCTACACGCCGCCGACTCCCATCGCGCAGCAGGGATTTACACAGCCCACACAGTTTGCCGCCACACCGACCCCCGCGGCTGCGAGCGATGGCTTCCGACCTCAAGGAAGTAGTCAAGCAACGACTCCCACTCCGGCATCGCAGCCTAACAATACTGCTCTGCCAGAAGATCCGGCTCGGTTTGGTTTTGATCCAACCTACCGTTGGCTCCGCGGGCAATTGCAATACTACCCACAAACCGGGTACTGGGGAGTCCGCTACGTTCCGCTCGGCGGTGCCGCCGATTCCTACGGTGGCGTGGCGGTGATCGACAATCCAGAAGTCCTCGGTGGAGTGCAACCCGGTGAATACCTGGCGGTGCAGGGCTATTTGGAAACCGCCGAAGCAGGCAACGGGCAGTTCCTACCGTTGTTTACAGTCGAGGGAGTTCAACTCCAGCAGTAGCAGCGACGATCGGATTGGGTTCACCCCAGTTGTCATTCCCGCGCAGAGCTTGCCCCTCGCGGGGATGACGAATCTACCTGGGATCGGCTTGATTCCAATGACAAATTGAATAACTGATCGGCCCTGTCCAGCAACAACCCGGGCATTCTCAATCACCGAAGCTGCGGTATGATGGGGCGAGGGCGTGTGCGATCGCGCGCCGCCGAACCCTAGGCACTTCTGTCGGTAGTTGAGCGTGACAAGAATCCCCAGCGGAATCGGTAGCAGCATTCGAGCCAAGTTGGGTGACACGCTGGCCCGCTGCGCAGCCTGTGTCTCCCAGGTTGCTTCCTTGGAACCCGCCCAGCAAGCCCTGTCCGACTACGATCTCCGCAAGACTAGCCTGGGGCTACGATACCGAGTCCGCAGCGGTGAGCCCTTGGATTCTTTGCTCGTCGAGGCCTTTGCACTCGTGCGAGAAGCGGGGCGCCGCAAATTGAACATGCGGCATTTCGATGTGCAGATCATGGGTGGCGCGGCGATTCACCACCGGTCGACTGTCGAGATGCAGACCGGCGAAGGCAAAACGCTCACTGCCACGTTGCCACTTTATCTAGCTGCACTCGAGGGCAAGGGGGCCCACCTGGCGACCGTGAATGATTACCTCGCCAATCGCGATGCCGAGCTGATGAAGTCCGTCTACTCGGCACTCGGGATGACCGTCGGCGTCATTCAGGGCCAACAGCCCCAGCCCGAGCGTCGCAAAGCATACGCCTGCGACGTAACCTACGGCACGGCGAATGAGATGGGTTTTGATTTTTTGCGAGATCGACTTTTGCTGCGCACGCTTGGTGAAGGAAATCAAGATCTGTTTGGGAAGATGCTCGGTGCTGCCAATGGAGCAGCACAGGACCAGCCCGTGCAACGTGGTTTGCACTTCATGCTCGTCGACGAAGCCGACAGCATTCTCATCGACGAAGCACGTACCCCACTGATTATTAGTGCGTTGCCCGGCGAGGATGAAAAAATCGCCGCCGAGGCCTATCACTGGGCTGCCGAGAATACCTGTAAGTTTATCGAGAACGAACACTACGAGTATGACCACGACGACCGTTCGGTCGAGTTGTCGCTGGCCGGTCGGCAAACCGTCCGGATGTTGGAAAGACCCGGGGCGATGGATCGGTTGCAACTGTCGGCGATCTACGAATACGTTACCCGTGCCCTGAAAGTCGAACGCGAAATGTTTCTGGATCGGCACTATGTGGTGCGGGATGGCGAGATTGTAATCGTCGACGAATTCACGGGCCGCATGGCCGAGGGACGGAAGTGGCGGGCCGGGATCCACCAGGCCATCGAGGCCAAAGAAGGGGTTGAGATTACCTTTGCCACGAACCAGGCGGCACGGATCACCATCCAGGACCTTTTTCTGAGGTACGCACGGTTGGGGGGCATGACGGGCACGGCGTCGTCGAGTCGCGGGGAGCTCAAAAAAATCTATCAAGTGCATGTCTACCAGATTCCCACGAATCGCCCCCCCATTCGGAGGCAGGTTCCCACTTTGATCTACGGCACAAAGGATCAAAAATGGAACGCAGTCGCCGACGAAGCACTCGCACAACACCAACTAGGCCGGCCGGTGTTGATCGGCACGCGATCGATCGATAAGAGTGAACTGCTTGCCGATCTGCTGGTCGCGCGGGGCGTCGAGCCAGTGATCCTCAACGCTCGGCATGTGGCCCGCGAGGCGGAGATTGTCGCCCAAGCGGGGCAACAGGGCAAAATCACCGTGGCCACCAACATGGCAGGCCGCGGTACCGATATCCGACTCGGCGAAGGGGTCAAGGAGATCGGCGGGTTGCATGTGATCTGCACCGAGTTGCACGAGGCCCAGCGGATCGATCGGCAGTTAATCGGTCGCTGCGGTCGCCAGGGAGACCCCGGCACGTACCGGCAGTTTCTCGCCTTGGACGATGAAATTTTACTTTTGGGTTTCGGCCCCAAGAAAGCGGAGCGCCTCAAGGCAACGGGTCTCAAATCGACGGGCCCGATAAACGGGTTGGAGTCCATGTTCCGCAAGGCCCAGCGCCGCGTCGAGCACCGCCACTTCCGCGACCGCAAGATCATGCTCTATCACGAGAAGGAACGGCAAAAGGTGCAACGCGCGATGGGGCAGGACCCGTATCTGGATACTCCAGGGTAAGGGATTGGCCCTCCCGACATTCCCGTCCTCTTTCCATTACTCCTGCCCACTTTCCGTCATTCCCGCGCAGAGCTTGCCCCTCGCGGAGGCGGGGGCGGGAATCCAGCAGTCAATCCTCCCGCAATTCCAGCCTCTTCAGGAATGACAGTTCATTGAATAACCGGCCACAATAAGCTACCTCGATCAGCAACACCATGGTAAAATGCGACGTAGGAGTTCCCTATGCAAATCGATTTACCTCAAGACCTCATCGACCGAGTGCAACAGCGTACTGCTACCGGTTATGGTGCCAATGAAGTGGAGGTCATCCGCAAGGCGCTGGATTCGCTTGATCGGCTCGACCAAGAGCGCGCGGCCATTCAGGAAGGCATCGATGCCTGGCATGCTGGTAACGTGCAAGATTGGGATGCGTTTGATCGCCAGTTTCGCAGCAGCAATGGTATCTCGGCAGACTGCTAAATGTACCGAATCGTAATCACCGGACCTGCCAGTCGGGATATCCAGGAAGCTTACGATTGGTGGGCAGAAAACCGCTCCCGAGATCAAGCCACGCGGTGGTATTTGGCGATTCACAATTCGATTGCCCTGTTGCAGGAGCATCCCCAGCGTTGTTCCTTAGCGCCAGAAGCCGATCTTCAAGCATCTGGAGTTCGACAATTCCTTTTCGGGACTGGCCGGCGACGGACTCATCGCATTGTTTTTGGGATCGACGGCAACACCGTAGTCATCTTTCGGGTACGGCATACCTCCCAAGATGCCTTGGTCTTCGACGACCTGGCTTGAGTATCAACTCACCCGCGACCCCGCCGCTGTCCGCGAAAGTGGTGGGCTATCGCTCACTAGCGAGAATATAGACCGCAGGTTGCTTCATGGTGCCAATCAATCTGGATTCCCGCCCCCGCCTCCGCGAGGGGCAAGCTCTGCGCGGGAAGGACGGGAGGGAAGGACGGGAATGACGATTCACTCCCCAAACTCTGCGGCGAACGCCTTGGCGTTGAGCGTTTCTCCCGTGGCATGTTTTGTGAGGTCGTTCCATGGTAAGAATGCCCCGGGGTCGAGAATTTTTTCTTGCATGAATTTGCCCACGCGGGGCTCCTGTGTGTAGATGGCCGTGGCGGCTTTGCCGGGGAGCTGCAAATCGCGGGCAATCGCGGCGTGGACTTGGCAGGCGAAGAGCTCACCCATTATGTAGTTGTGGTAATAGCAGGGTGCCGTTACGATGTGAATCTTGCTGGCAAAGTCGGGCGCACTGCGACCAGCGGGACGTTTCATGCCTTGATACTTTTCAACCAAGTCCCACCAGAGCTTATTGAGATCTTGGTCGGGATCGTCGTACATCGCCATCTCAAAACGCAACATCACCTGACACCACCGCGAGAAGATCAGCAGTTTGTCACGACGCATGCGGTGGCTGGCGGCCCGATAGCTGGCGGGGTCGTCGACGTTCACACCGTAGGCCTTGAGCCAGTCGGGGTCGGTGGCGAATCGCTCGAACATCATCGCGATCCCCTCGGTCGTGAGAATGTGCGAATTGATTCTCAAGAGATACGGCAATTCCATCGGGATAAACTTGCTTGTGTACACCGAGTGGCCCAACTCGTGGAGCATCGTGCTCATCCAATATTCGTTGAGGACGATGTTGGCCAGCACACGGACATCGCCCGTGCGGTCGATATCGGTGCAAAAGGCGTGGGGGCTTTTCTTGGGTTTCTCGTAGAGATCGCTCCGCTCGATGACGTCATCGATGGGCAAGCCGATGCCGGTGTAAAACTCTTTACAAATCTTCAAGATATCCGCTTTGGCAAACGGGGCGTTGACATCCACTTCGTATACAGCCGGGGGTTCTTGGAAAAAGGGGTCTTGATAGTGCCACGGTTCGAGTTGAGAAACTTCCACGCCGTAGAGTTTGGCGAGTGCCGTGTCGATCTGGGCCTTGGCATCGGCAAACGGCTGACGGGTGAGTTGATCTAACTCGTCGAACAGTGCGAGGACTGCCGCTGGGTCTTGTTCGTTGATGGCAAGCTGCATCGCATGATAGTTCTTGAAGTCCAATTTGTGGGCAAGTTCGTTCCGCATCTGGACCAGTTCCCGCAGATCGCCCTCGACCTGGGCACCGACGAGTTTACAGGCTTCCCAGACTTGTTGGCGTTCGGCGGAGTCGGTCGACTTGAGGAGCAAGTCGCGGATCTGGCTATCGGCGAGCGACTTTTCGCCGACGGTCGCGCGGAACGCATTGAATTTCTTCTCGATCTCATTGGCCTTGGCCGACATGCGATTTAGGAGAGCCAAATCACCTTGGCGATTGAGATAGGTGAGGACCAAAATGTCGATCTGGCGAGCGACTTGGGGATCGGCAATCTTGCCGGCTTGAATTGTCTTGAGGAGTGCGTAGTCCTCCTTCGAGGAGAGCAACTCGTTCATCTGCTTGTCGAGGGCTTCTTTCGCCGCAAAGTCTGCGTCGCTCCCCGAGGTGTTGGCATTCCACCACGCCCTGTTGACAGAGATCTCCAGCGGCACGACCGTGGTTTCGTACTTGCGGATGAACTCCTGTGCGGCCGTGGTGGTATCTTCCTGGGCGCGAGCCTGCGGGAGATTACCCTGCGGCCACAGGAAGCCGAGGGCAAAGAGGAGAAAAAGAGAGGAATAGGAATAGGTCATGGTAGGGCTCCTGAGCAAACTATTCAGCAGAATACTGTTAAGATAATAACAGTTAGTAAACGACCGGAAAGTCTAATTCGTAGGCCGGAGCAAGGTATTCCGAAGTTCCGGCAATTTTAGATAAAAGGCGCGAGTTAATTTCTTTTCCCCTCTTTTCTCGAAACTCGCGCCTTCAGGTGTGCTCTGCCGGAACTGCGGGGTACCTTGTTCCGGCCTACGTGCAATCAGCGATCGGACCAATAGCCGGGCAAACGACTCGAATGTGCAATGGCAATAATTAAGAGCAAATCTTCTCGGACTTCAAATATCACTAGATAGGGAAACCGTTTTACAATGGCCCGCTGCAAATCTCGCAAACCGACGGAGATTTCGTAACGAGGGAATCGTCGGGGATTGTCGCCGATGGCTTTAATCGCGGCAAGAATAGAATCGTAGAAATCCACTCCCAATCCAGCTTGCCGCTCCTCATACCAAAGGACCGCAGCAAGTATTTCTGCCTCGGCTTCAGGGAGGACGCGAATCTTCACGAAGATTTTCCTGGAGAGATCGCCGCTCGGATTCGCGAGTCCATTTCGTCTAAAGTGGCTGCCTGGCTCGTACCGGAATCATAGGCCGACAGTCTTTGAGAGATTTCAGAGTGAAGCTGGCTATCTTCCGCATCAAATACTCGCGGAGGCTTGAGGCTACCCAAAAGCTGAAATGCGATTGCCGCACGGTCGGAATCCGAAAGGTTTAGTGCGGCTTCAAGAATGTTGGGAGCATCGGCGTTCATAGTTCCATTGTCCTTGAACAATTCAAGAAATGCAATTATGATTCCAGCGGCGTCAGGGCCGATCACTTTTTCACTTTGGGGTGCCATGCCCACGCTGGTACTCCGGCG
>CALMBE010000229.1 GCA_937860165.1 uncultured Planctomycetaceae bacterium | reverse complement strand
TAAGTCGTAAGTCGGGAGAGTGTGAATTCTTTCCCGCTTTTCCCAACGTCAACTCCCCAGCCCCCAGCCCCCCCAATGCCCACACCTGCTGTCGTACTGCTCTCCGGAGGGCTCGATTCTGCGACCACGGCTGCGATTGCTGCCGCCGAGGGATTTCGCGTCTATGCCCTCAGCATCGACTACGGCCAGCGCCACCGCTTCGAACTCGAGTCAGCCAAGTGTGTTGCCGCCGCGCTGGAAATTGCCCAGCACAAAATCGTGAAAATCGACCTGGCAGCTTTCGGCGGAAGTGCTTTGACCGACGACATCGTCGTGCCCCAGAATCGCAGCGACCTCCAGATCGCCGCGGGCATCCCGATCACTTACGTCCCGGCGCGGAATACCGTGTTTCTCTCGCTTGCCTTGGGTTACGCCGAAGTGCTCGGGGCGGCAGATATTTTCGTGGGGGTGAACGCCGTCGACTACAGTGGTTACCCCGATTGCCGACCGGAGTTCATCGCCGCGTTTGAGAAGCTCTCGAATCTGGCAACCAAGGCCGCGGTCGAAGGGGCCGCCAACTACCGCATTCACACACCGTTGATTAATAGGACTAAAGCGGAAATCATTCGCCGTGGGACGGAGTTGGGAGTCGATTACGGATTGACCCACACCTGCTACGCACCCAACGAAGCGGGAATTTCGTGTGGCCGCTGCGATGCGTGCCACCTCCGCCAGAAAGGCTTTGCCGAGGCGGGCATCGTGGACCCGATTCCTTACCAAGCGTGAATGAATATTTCCCGACTTGGCGAAATGAACGCGGATGAGTCCACTGGGCTGCAACAACAATTTGGGCTCTCAGCTATCGGCTATCAGCCAGAGAAAGCAAATGGCTGATAGCCGATAGCTGACAGCCGAGAGCCAACGCTCCATGAAAATCGCAGAAATCTATAAATCGATTCAAGGCGAAGGGTTGCTCACGGGCACCCCCAGCGTGTTCGTACGCGCCAGCGGTTGCAACCTCCGCTGCTGGTTCTGCGATACGCCGTTTGCCTCCTGGTGGCCCGAAGGAAACGATTACGCCGTCGATGAAATCGTGGCCGAGGTCGAAGAGTGGGATTGCCGCCATGTGGTGCTCACCGGCGGCGAACCGATGCTCTTTTCCGAGCTCATCCCCCTGGCAGAAACCTTGCGCAAACGTGGCTGGCACCTCACCGTCGAGACTGCCGGAACCCTGTTCTTGCCAGTAGCTTGCGACCTAATGTCGATCAGCCCCAAATTCGTCGGTAGTGGACCCGACGCCACCCAGCAACCCCACTGGAGCCGGCGGCACGAACGGCAGCGATTTCGGCCCACGGTAATTCGCAGACTGCTCCGAGATTTCAACTACCAACTCAAGTTCGTAATCGACACGATCTCTGAAATCGAGGAAGTCAAGCAATTTCTAGCTCACTTTCCCGAAGTCTGCGCGGATCGCATCTTGCTCATGCCGCAGGGCATTACCCGCGAGGAGCTCGTCGAAAGGGCAGGGTGGCTCGAGCCGATTTGCCAAGAGCGCGGCTGGACTTTTTGCCCACGGCGACAAATCGAATGGTTCGGCCCCGTGCGCGGAACCTGAGCAAGCGAATGGGGGTGTAAAGATTTTTGTGTCAATAGTTTGTAGGTGATGCAAAGAACTCGCTAATTTTGGTGCTAGCTGATGCTAGTGACACAGAATTCCTTACAGCCCGCGACTTTGACGGTCCCGAAGGCTAGGCCCAGCGACAGGAGATGGCCTGAGCACAACAATCTCATTGTGCCGATTTTCAGGATAGCGAACGTCAGCCCGTCGTGCTAACCCGCCCGCCACAATCCCGCCCGCCAGTTGCCCTTCGGAGGCGTTATGTCGCTAGTCCGCACTGCGCACCTTTGCGCGCTCTTGGTTGCTTTGTCTGCCGGCTGCCGCACTACGCCCTCGCGAGTCGCAACCTCTCACGCTGCTCTACATGTCATTGCGAAAACTACCGACACCGCCAAGTTCGATGAAGTGTCGACAGCGGTGAATAGCGCCGCATTTGAGCAGGATTTGCCGAATCCCGACGAAACGGTGGAATTGCCAAGTGCCCCTGTTGAGGAAATGGAGCTGTCGCTTCCAATTCTCGTCGCCGAAGTGCGCGCTCGAAATCCATCGTTGCAGGCGATGGCAGCCGCCTGGCAAGCGTCCGCACAGCGATATCCTCAAGCAATTTCTTTGGAAGACCCGATGTTCATGGCCATGGCTGCCCCGGACGCTTTCGATTCCGCCGAGGTCGACAATGGATATGCAGTCCAGGTCTCGCAGAAAATTCCTTGGTGTGGCAAGCGTTCGGCCCGTGGTCGCCAAGCCCGCGCCGAAGCAAACGCAGCTTATCACGATCTTCAAGATAGCCGCCTGCGACTCGATGAGATGACACGTACGTCGTTCTACGATTACTATCTCACGCGCCGACAACTCGAACTGAATCGCGAGAACTTGGAGGTCCTTCGCCAATTCAGTGAGACCGCCAAATCAAAATATGCGGTCAACCAGGTCACGCAACAGGACGTGCTCCAGGCGGAAGTAGAGTTAATGGAATTGGAACGCCGAAACATTGAACTGGAACGAATGGGAAAGGTGTCCGCCGCACGAATTAATACTCTGTTGCGGCAAGACCCCTTTTGGCCGCTGGCTGCCCCTCCGCAGGAACTTGAATTTCCCAACTATGAGTTAGATGCCGAATTGCTGCAACATTTTGCAACGACTCAACGACCCGATTTGGCGGCGGCGGCCGCCCGTCTTCGCGCGGCCCAAGCCGCCGTCACGCTCGCCAGCAAAGAGTATTACCCCGATACTGAAGTCTTTGGAAAGTACGATGCCTTCTGGCAGGAACAACCGTTGCAGACCGCAGTGGGTGTGAATCTTAACGTGCCGATCTATCGAGACCGCCTCCGTGCGGCTGTTTGCGAAGCACGATTTACCCTCAGTCAGCGTCGCTCGGAATACCATCAACTTGTTCTCGATATTCGCTATGAAGTCGCGGAGGCCTACGAACAGGCGGAAGAGAGCCGTCGTGTCTGGCAGTTGTATACGGACAAACTCGTGCCGACTGCAGAGCAAAATGTAGCTGCTGCCCGTTCTAACTACGACGTGAACAAGGCGAGCTTTCTTGATCTGGCGATTGCTCAGCGACAGCTCGTTGAGCTGCGTGAAAAACGCGAAGAGGCATTGACCCAGTATCATAGCCGCATGGCTGAATTGACCCGGGCTGTCGGCGGGACGATTCCCACGGTCCTAGGCGAAGAAATGCCGATGCCGGCTCTCTAGTTAATTGTTACCGGTTCTCCCGCCGCTCTTGTTGTGGCATCTTGTTGGCGAATGAGATCAGACAACAGGAACTCGTGCAACTCACGTCGGAGAAGCGGTCGTATTTCGATTCCAATGCACCGGTGCCGTATTATTCGATCAAGATTCGAGCGGCCTTCTGATGATTACGGAATTCGGGAAGAGGTAAGTCCGCAACATCCACAGTGCCACGCTTCATTTCGAAGTTCCATTTCCAGTACGCATAGATTGGTGGATAGACGAGCAGTTCCAGGATGAAACTGGTGGCTAGTGCTTTGTCACAGCCAAGAATTGGGATTGGTCGTTGAGCCGTTTTCGGCGA
>CALMBE010000228.1 GCA_937860165.1 uncultured Planctomycetaceae bacterium | reverse complement strand
GCTGAACAATTTGAGCAGGTCAATCGACGTGGTGATTCGCGGCAACCCGCAGCAGAGCCCCCCGATCACCGCAAAGCTACAGAGCATGACCGCGTAATGATGTCGCTGGACATTGAGCGCCCAACTTCGCCAGGTCACCTTGGAATTCCGCCGCGGCTTTTTGGCTGCTTCTAATTCCTGCTGGGGTTCGAGAACGCCCGGGGGGTGCCAGGGCCAGACTTCCATGATCGCCGGTAACAAAACGAACAACACGCCGAGCATGGTCACCATGGAGATGGCCGAAAAACCGCCAAATTTTCCGATGGGGATAATGTCGCTGACCACCAGAGAAGCCAGGCCAATGGCGGTTGTTACGGAGCAGAGCAAGGCTGGCTTGAAGGCGTGCTTGCGAGCCCGATAGACGGCCCCTTCGAATCCACCATCGTGGATCGCTTCCCGATAGTAATTGATATAGTGAATCGCGCCCGAGACGGCCAGCACATACACGAGCGCAGGCATCGACATCAGAATCGCGTCCATGGTGTAACCGGCGACGTACACGGTCGCCAGGGACATAGCGGCACTAAGAATTCCACAACCGAAGACGATGAAGGTCATTCTCAAACTTCGCAGCGACCACCACGAGAGCCCAAAGCCAAAGCCTCCCGAAAGCAGGGCCAACTGCACGAGGGTGCGTTCCCCTTCTTCGTCGATAGCGACATTGTCTACCGGAGGGCCACCGATTCGCACTTCATCGTTGCTGATACCCGCCGCGGCGAGTGCGATAAAAAGTGGCGACTGCTGGGGTGTGCGCAAGCGAAGTGGTCGCTCGTTGGGTCGACCGATGACCTCGCGCATGTGTCGAGTTGACGCATCGTTCATGGTCGCCACGAGACACGTTTGGACCCCGTCTTCACCGATCAACGTGCCTTGAAGTCGGCTCCGAGCTTCTTTGAACGGCAATTTCGTGGGGGGAGCAGTCAGTTCATTGAGAACTCCCCGAGCCGTGGTCACCGCCTTAAAACACTTGAAAGGCTCAGTTCCGTCGGCTGGTTCGAGCGTGGACTTTCGCAAGGCCT
Source organism: uncultured Planctomycetaceae bacterium (assembly GCA_937860165.1). Classification (GTDB taxonomy): domain Bacteria; phylum Planctomycetota; class Planctomycetia; order Pirellulales; family Lacipirellulaceae; genus Bythopirellula. The sequence goes on along the minus strand of CALMBE010000228.1, from coordinate 618 downwards.
GGGCAAGTTTTTCGATTCGTGGATCGTCCGATGTTTTTTCATCATCGCTCCCCAACTGGCAGCCTTCCCAACTGATGACGATGAACTGATCTGCGACAAAATGTTCGCGAAACCATTTGAGCCGCGTTGTTTCGGGGTAGCTGGCGGGGAGCCAGTCGGAAACGTCGTTCTTATTGCCCATCACTGCCTGGAGTGCGCCGTAAAAAATCAACGGCGTGAGCAGTAAACAGCCCAACAGAACTAACCAAGAACGTTTCATGAGCGGAAACTTATCGAGTGAGTGGTGGCTTGCTAGCCTGGCGTGCGACTAGGGGACTGGCTGCGATTGTAGTGCAGAGGGGTTTGTGCGAGCTACACCAGCGAGGAGTGCGGTAATCTCCACACTTTGGCGTGTTTCTAACTATCGACGCTCGCGGCTGGAGAAAACAATCGGATATCGGGACATTTCACCATTCGACCCAGACACCCCATTTATCGCAAAACCCGCGTTCCTCGATTGACAACCGAGACAATCGATCTGCGAATAAGGATTCTAACCGATTTCACCCCGCTTATCACAGCCAAGTGCTTTGTCAAAGCGTTATTTTGGGGTGCCATGCCCACGCTGGTACTCCGGCG
>CALMBE010000227.1 GCA_937860165.1 uncultured Planctomycetaceae bacterium | reverse complement strand
AGCTACGGACCTTCGCGGTGAGTCGGGGCACGGGCGCTGATCGGGAGAACGTCATCCCGCGTCACGCACGCAAACCCGGCACCCTCCGCCAGGGTGGCTGACGGGGATTGAACCCGCAACCTCCGGTGCCACAGACCGGCGCTCTAACCAATTGAGCTACGACGCCTCGTTTGCCGAGCCTGGCAGTCGGAAAAGCACCCCAGGTGCCCACCGGCATACACTTTGCTCGGCTATCTAGACCCGGAAGTATAACGCTCGGTTCAGGGAGTGACAAGTGGTCCTCGACCGCGCGGAGAAGCCGTTCGGGAACGAGATTTTATCGAGAAAATACGATCCCACGCCTCTTTCCCTGCTCCCTCCTCCCTACCCCCTGAGCACTCCCTATAACTTCGTTTACTTCCCCGGGAGTTGCCAGATTGCGCTGTCGGCGTTTGCTTCGGCGGACTGTGACTCATTGACCCGCTGGTGGAGTGCGGAGACGGCTGGGTCGCCGGGGAAATCGGCATGGAGTCGAGCCGAAAGTGCGGCTGCCTGGTCGAGGTTTTTGCTCTCCAACACGTTCAGCACCTCGTGATACCTGGCGCACAGCGCCGGCCACTGGTCGGGTGCATCGGCGATGAGCTCGTACAGATCGAGAGGTTGGGCGATGTTTACGACCTTCACCCGGGCCAGGCGGCGAGTCGGATGTGGGGAGGCGAGTGCGGCGAGGGTGGTACCGGTGATCAAACAATCCGCGCCGAGATATTTGGTAGCCCCTTGCACACGACTAGCGATGTTGACCGTATCGCCCAGCGGGCCGTACTTCATGCGTTGCTTCGAGCCGGTATTGCCCACACGAGCGAGGCCCGAATTAAGTCCGATCCCGATGCGGACCTCGCTTCCTAATTCGCGCCGCCAACGGTTGTTGATTTCCGGCAAGGTGGCAAGCATCCGCAGGGCGGCATCGCAGGCCAACTCGGCATGGTCGGGCTGTGCAAAGGGGGCACCCCACATCGCCATCAATTCATCTCCCAGGAAATCGACCAACACCCCTTCGCACTCGCGGACACATTCGGACAAGGTGCCCATAGTGTCCTGAATCCAGGTCATGGTGCGGGCCGGTCCGAGCTGTTCGCTGATCCCGCTGAACCCACGGATGTCGGCGAAGAGCACGGTGATGTGGGCGTCGCGGCCTTCGAGGAGATGAGGGTCCTTTTCCAACTGCGCGGCAAGTTGGGGAGTGAAAAACTGTTCGAACTGCACCCGGGCGGCCAAGGCGGCTTTTTCTTCTTTCACACGAGCCAGTCCGGCGGCGATACCGCTGGCCAGCACTTCGACCAATTTCGCCTCGAAGGGACTGATCTCCGGAATTTCGTGTACCGAACCACTGCCACGCCGATCGCCGTAAAGCACACCGAGGACATTGCCATCGCCGTCGAGAATCGGAGCCGCTACGAGCGCGACGATATTCTGCAGACTATGCGCGGTGTCGGGGACATTGGCGGGGACATGGCGATACGTGCGCCGCTCTTGCAACACACGATTGAGGAGCGTGTGGCTGGGAACCCAAGTTTCTTCGTTTTGCCCTTCGACGATTGAGTGCATCGCGGCGACGTTCCAACGACCTTCGCCTGTGCATTCGATCATGGCTGCCGCATCGAGGCCGACAATCTTGACGAGCGCCCTGGCCGCCAATACCGGGAAGTCGCGGGAGTTGGCCGCACTTTGAAACACCCCGAGCACGGTTTCCAGCCACCGCAGCAGCAGGCGTTCGTCCATCGCGTCGATATTGAGTCGATTCAAACCCGCATCGACACCCGATTTTCCGGGGGGGATCGTCGCCTCGGGCAGGGGTTGGAGGTCGAGGTCTTCTTCCAGTGGGGGTTCGACCCGCACGGCATAGGCACTAAACTGGGCTAGCAAAGGGGTGTTGGCCACAGTTTTCTCGCCAGGGGCCAGTAGCTTGTCCTTTGAGAGCCGCACCGGTTGAGTTTTGCTGAGGTTGGTGACCTCGATTTCATTTTCGCTCAGGGCCAGCAAGGCTATGTGCGACCGCGAGATATCGACATCGTCGTAAGGCGCAAGCACGATCCGCGCGAACCCAGCACGGTCGATGCGACGCCGGGGGGCCGGTTCGCCCGAGCGTTGCCGACCAATCTCCAAGCGAGTATCGAGCGGGGTGGCAAAGACCCGCTGATGTTTGTGATAGAACAAAACCGACAGAGACGGTTTGTCATCGGAGATCGCAGGCTGCAGCGATGATTCTGGCATGTGCTGACAGGTCGGTTTGGTTGAATCTCAGGGGCGAATTCTCTGGTTCTGTCCTTCCCCATGGTAATCCAAGCCTGTGCTTAGGCCTACACCGTCCTGGTTGGAAGGGCAGAAAAAAGCCTGCGCAGCGGGGAAAATATACCGATTGGCGAATTGCTGCTGGTCGAAGAGCTCGCAATTCCACGAAAGACCAGCGAATTCTCAGGGGGCAGACTTGTAGGGCGGATAAGACAAGGGGCACGGCGACAACACTTAGACCGTGGCAGAAATCGAATTCAATAAGATCTTTAACGCAGAGCCGCTGAGGCGCAAAGACGCAACGGTTAGTACCAATAATTCCTTGCGACTTGGCGGCTTTGCGACTCGGCGCTAGTTCGTAGATATCGAAGGTGGGTGAGGCACCAACCTCTGGAGTGCAGCGAGGCAGCGGTTCTAGTTAGTCGCTTAGTGGGCTCTGTCTCAGCTACTTTTACTCGTAGGCTAGGCACAGGAATTACAGCGGCCAATAATCCTCTCCCAGGCAACATTTCCAGACTGAGGCCGTGTCGATAGAATGGAGAGACACGCGCCCGTAGCTCAGTTGGATAGAGCAACGGATTTCTAATCCCAACTGGACTAACGAACAGGTAGCTGTTAGAATTTTCTATCGGGAAATTGAGGGTATGCCGCGCTGGGTTTTGTCGTTCGGCGCGGCGATTAGGTAACATTTTAGGTAACACTTTGAACCAACTAACGGGGTAGCTCCCCGTGTCGATTCCCCATCGGTTGCAAATCCTTCCAGACAGCGACCGATGGGGGACCGGGTTGGCAAAGGAAGGATTCGGAATGAAGATTCGCATTGTGGAAACTGCCAAGGGGCGTCGGGCTGGCGAGAAGTTTCAAAAATCGGTAGCCAATCTATCGGGAATCGGGCACTACCCCGCGAATAATGCAGAATGGGCAATAGTCTTAACGAGGGCGGGATTCTCTGAGATTCGCATCGAACAATTCTTGGCCGGTTGCGGTGCTGAGGGACTCGAAGGCGAATTGCCCGGTTGCTACATCAGCAGCGGCAAGGATGATAGGCCGATTTTTTCCGCGCGATTGCTGGAAGGGTTGGGGCTATGGCACGACTCACACAAGAAAGCCCCCGGCAGACCGGTCAGTGATGAAGTTGCCGAGCGGCGGCAACAAGTGGCGGAGCTAACCGCACAAGGCAAGACCCAGGGGCAGATTGCCGATCAGTTGGGTATCACCAATGAACAAGTGAAGAACGACAAGAAGGCCCTCAAAATGGGGTAATAATATTTTTACCCCACTGCCCCCCGCACAAGTTTTTTTCTCTCGCAACCCCGGCAATCGTCGGGGTTTTTTCATGCGCTGTAGGTTTTTTGCAAAAACATTTCGCGGGTAATTATTACCCCATTACAAGTATGCGTAGCGACTGACTCGCCAGTCGGCGTTTGGAAAATGGCAGCAACGGCTAGGGAGAAATGACAAATGGCATCAATTACGAAAGAACGAAGTTTTCTCGCCCCGGAACGACTTTATTCACTCCGCGGATTCCAAGAAGCCGCCGGAATCAGCATGACAAGAATGCGGGAAGGGCGGCAGGTTGGCGTGGACCTGCCACGCATGAAAGTTGGGCGGCGAGTTTTTATTAAGGGGGCCGACGCAATCGCGTATCTCGAACGCTTGGCAACACTGTAGCAAGCAAAAGCCCACGGCCTGGCAGGGCAACGTGGGCAAAGAATGGAATCGACGAAATGAATCATACCACGACGAGCCTATCAGCGGAAGCAAACGGCAAGCCCGCTAATCTCTCAGAAGCCCATCGACGTGAGCTGGTCGAGGGGAGCGGTTTGACCGAAGCCACGATCCGCGCGGCGGGAATCCGAACCGAATCCAATCGAACCACCCTTGCGGCGATACTGAATCGCAAGTCCTGGCCAAGTTCCTACGGTCCGGGGCTGGTATTTCCCTACCTCGACACCAGCGGGGCGGTAGTGTTGCAGAGGGTGAAGCCCGCGAATCCGCCAAGGGATGCCAAGAGTGGCAAGCCTCGCAAGTATCTTCAGCCTTCCGGCGTGCCTAATAGGGCGTACATACCAGCCCCAACAAGGGCGGTACTTGCCGACGCGACGGCACGGCTCTTGATTACTGAGGGCGAAAAGAAAGCCCTTGCCGCGACGCAAGCCGGGTTCCATTGCGTCGGGTTGTGCGGCGTCGATTGTTGGCACCCCGCGAAATCAATGGGGCTGATTCACGACCTGGCGGCGATTGCGTGGAGGGGGCGGGAAGCGTTTATTTGCTTCGACTCCGACTCGGCGACGAATGAAAACGTGGAACGTGCCGAACGGCAACTCGCAGCGGCTCTTGCTGAACATGGGGCGACAGTGCTAATAGTGCGATTGCCCCCAGCAGAGAACGGCGAGAAGCAAGGCGTTGACGATTTTATTGTTGCCCACGGGGCGGCTGAATTTCAAAAGCTGCTGGAGAAGGCCAGCGAACCCGAAGCCCCCGACGCGGGCGATTTGAAGGGCAATGCCAAGGATGCGGACCCGGCGGGGGAAGCTGAATATATCTTGGCAGGTTGCCGTATCAGTGGTTTATCTCGATTGCGTTTTTGGCGCGGCGGTTGGTGGTGGTGGAGGGACGGTAGCTATCGAGAGAAACCACCGGAGGAAACCCGTGCCGAAGTAGTCAACAGTATGAATGAACGTTGGCTGAGTGTTTACTCACGAACCGTGGGTGATGTTTTGGAACACCTGCGGGCCAAGTCGATTCTCTCTGGTGACACTGACCCCGGAACTTGGCTCGGCAAGTCGCCCCACAATTGGGAAGCGGCAGAATGTTTGGCAACGAAAAGCGAAGTGATTCATTTGCCGAGTTTGGTTTCCAAACGCGAACCATTCAAAGTGCCAGCTTGCCCGGCCTACTTCACGACTTCTGCGGTTGATTGCCAGTTAGACCTGCAAGCACCTAAGCCAGAAGTATGGTTAGGTTTTCTCGATCAACTTTGGAATGATGATCCACAATGTATCGAGACACTACAGGAATGGTTTGGGTATTGCTTGGTCCCAGATACAAGACAGCAAAAGGGTCTCTTAATTGTCGGCCCT
>CALMBE010000226.1 GCA_937860165.1 uncultured Planctomycetaceae bacterium | reverse complement strand
CAAATCGCGCGACGCTAAAGGGCATGAGCCAGGCCTATTCAAGCTTTGCGGAGTTTTATCCGTTCTACCTCGGCGAGCATGCAAATCCCGCATGCCGTCGCCTGCTTTTCGTCGGCAGCACGCTGGTGTTGCTGTTGTTGATTCCCAATGCCTCGCAGGAAACTCCCTGGTTTGGCGTGGCTGTGGGCCTCGTCGCCATCGCATTTGGATTAACGACTGCCTGGATGCTGGGAAAACTAGTGGCTGTGCCTGTTTGGCAACTGAGACAAGCTTCGATCCAAGTTGCCGAGGGGAATCTTGATACCCGTGTCAATCTCCTGCGGGCGGACGATTTTGGGCCGCTCATCGAGGGCTTCAATGCCATGGTGCAAGGGTTGCAAGAGCGCGAAGAGCTGCAAGAAACTTTCGGACGACACGTCGGTCAGGAAGCAGCTCGACTAATTAGGCAGCAAGGTGCTGGCTCGATTGGCAGCGAGCAGCAAATCTCGGTCATGTTTGTCGACGTGCGAAACTTTACGGAACATTCGGCCAAGCACACACCGCAAGAGGTGGTGGCGGCACTCAATATTTTTTTCCGGAGTGCTGTCGAGGTCATCGAAGCCCACGGAGGCATGGTCAATAAATACCTCGGCGATGGCTTCATGGCCCTGTTTGGCATCGGTTCGCATCCTGCCGATCACGCGGTTCAGGCGGTCGCTGCCGCGCGGCAACTTCTCCTTTGCGTGGGGGATGTAGCGAGCGAATTGGAAAAAGCTGGCTGGCCTGGCATGAGAATTGGCGTGGGGATTAACAGCGGACCCGCTATCGTGGGGAGCATCGGTTCTCCGAAACGACAAGAATTCACGGCGATCGGAGATACCGTTAACGTCGCCGCGCGGGTCGAATCGCTCACCAAAACATTGGGGTACGAATTGCTGGTGACCGAGCAAACCAAGTCACAACTCCCTGCTAGCATGCACCTAATTCCGCTACCACCCCAGGCGGTGAAGGGTAAGGGCGAGCCGGTCATCGTGTTTGCGGTTGACGAGGAATCAGGGGATTAACCCTGCGATCCCTGGAGTTTCGCTGCGACGGTTACGACCGCTACAGGTTGCCTGACTAGTCTTTGCGGAAAAAACGCGGCAACTGTTGCCCGTGGCATGAGCGACATTCGATAACTATCGCAGGTGTCAGCTTGGACTCACTGCAACGGTTATCATGCTTCTAAGGCTTTGTGCTATCAGTGCGGTTGTATACGTGGTGACACTTGTCGGGGGATGTGCCTGTCCCTGTGCCAAGTGCGGAATCCCCCGTACACCCTGCGCGCCGTGCATTTACGAACAATGCGAGTGCCATCAGATTCCCCCCGATCTGGCGTCGGCGATTTTTGCCGATGCGACCCCGGTCCCACTGCCGGCTCCCGACGAAACCTACGACCTGCTCACTGCGACGGACTGTCAATGCTACGCTGCCACCAATACTAGTATCGCGAACATGGTCGAGTTAGAACGCCATTGGGCACAGGTCGTCATCCAGTGCGATACCGAACGGGTCGATGAAAATCTTTGTCTCGATCGCGATTTGTTGTCCCTCCACGCCAGTTCCATGCGCAACGAATCGGCGGGTGCAGCGCTTACGGCGTTCTACCAACTGGCCGGACTCGAGGCCCAGCACTACTACTTGCAGCACGCTCTGTCGGAAGCTGAAAAGACTTTGCAACGCATCGACGAGCTACGCAAATCAGGCATCGGGCTTCCCGAGGGCGTTGATCGCACAACCGTTGCGGGCCAAATTGGCACGATCCGGGATGAGCTCACGCAGATGGAATTCGCCCGACTGCAACTCAATGGCCAACTCCAGAAACTCGTCGGGTGTCCGATTAACGAGCAGAAATTCTTCTGGCCGGAAATGGATTGGATGGTCGATTTGAACCCAGTCGACGTGGAACTTGAACTGGCCGTGGGCTTGGAAAATCGGCATGATCTGCGCGGGCTGGAACTGGTGCTCTGCAACCTCGAAAAAGTTTCGTTGCCCGTGGCTCGCGGAGTATTGAAATTTGCCGATTCCGCGGTTGGCACGGTCGAACCACGCGACGGGCTGATTCATGTACTGCGCTGCTATCGCTGCAACGAACATGAAGTGCCGGTCCGATGCCGGCAGTTGTCAATATTTTACGACGATACCGAAGACAAGGGGACCGCCGAAATCAAGAGTGCGGCCTATAAAATTGGACTCCAACAACATCGAGTGTTGATCGCCCAGCAGCGCGTGCAAGAATTGCGGACCAAACTCGATGAGCTTGGAAAAATGCGCGACGTGGACAACGTGGCCATCTTCAAAATCAGCAGCCTGCGGGGCGAACTCGATCGCGCCGAGGCGACATTGGTGGAGCAAGTCGTGGCCACGAAGTTGGCCCAAGTCGAGCTCAAGTTAGCCCAAGGCTTGCTAGCCACGGAATGCGGTTTCGCCCCCCAACTCTGCCTCGAAGGCTGCTGCCACGGGGCCTGCATGAGGTGCGGGAAGAAGTGAGTGAGTGCGGGGTGGGTGTTTGGTTAAAGCGTTATTTTGGGGTGCCATGCCCACGCTGGTACTCCGGCGTGGGCATGAAATCGCCGAGCAAGCATGGCCACAGCGGAGTACCGCCGTGGCCATGGCACCCTCA